>CAZKQM010000056.1:0-19902 GCA_964554895.1 uncultured Maribacter sp.
GTTATCGAAAAATAAAAAAATGGTTACAGATACTATAGCAGATTATTTAACACGTCTCAGAAACGCAAATAGTGCGGGTCACAGGGTTGTTGATATACCTTCTTCAAAGGTAAAAAATGAGATAACTAAGATATTATTCGATCAAGGGTATATACTTAGTTACAAATTTGAAGAGGATAAGGTTCAGGGTAATATTAAAATTGCTTTGAAATATGATAAGTTTTCTAAAGAACCTGTAATTAAAAAATTACAAAGAGTAAGTAAGCCTGGTCTCCGTAAGTACGTTGGTTCAGCTAATTTGCCAAGAGTTTTGAACGGATTAGGTATTGCCATTGTTTCAACATCTCATGGTGTTATGACAAGTAAGCAAGCAAAACAAGAAAATGTAGGTGGCGAAGTTTTATGCTACGTATATTAATCGATTTAAAGAAGTAGATAATGTCTAGAATAGGAAATAATCCAATTTCAATCCCAGAAGGGGTTACCGTTGAGGTTAATGACAACCAAGTTACTGTGAAAGGTAAGTTAGGTGAACTAACACAAAATTTTTCTGGTGTATCCATTAAGGTTGAAGACGGAGAAATTAAAGTTTCAAGACCTTCTGATTCAAAAGAGCATAAGTCAAAACATGGTTTATATAGATCATTATTGGCTAATATGACTGAAGGAGTTTCAAAAGGATGGGTCAAAGAATTAGAACTAGTTGGTGTAGGTTATCGTGCGAGCAATCAAGGGCAAAAGTTAGATCTTGCTGTTGGATTCTCACACAATATTGTTCTTGAACTTGCTCCTGAGATAAAGATTGAAACGATTTCAGAAAAAGGAAAAAATCCAATTGTTAAATTAACTTCTTTTGACAAGCAGCTTGTAGGTCAAGTTGCTGCAAAAATTAGATCATTCCGAAAACCTGAACCATACAAAGGAAAAGGGATTAAGTTTGTAGGAGAGCAATTAAGAAGAAAAGCTGGTAAATCGGCTTAATATACAGTAAGATGAAATTATCAAAGACACAAAGAAAATCTAGAATCAGAAGAAGAATCCGTAAGGTTTCTGTGGGTACCGCTGAAAGACCCAGATTATCTGTATTTAGAAGTAACAAAGAAATTTATGTGCAACTAATTGACGACCGTTCGGGTAAGACATTAGCAGCAGCCTCTTCTAGAGATAAAGATTTGTTGAAGGCTAAGGGTAATAAAACTGAAATTGCTGCTTTAGTGGGTAAAGCAATTGCTGAAAAATCAAAAAGCGCTGGTATTGATAAGGTAGCTTTTGATAGAGGAGGTAATCTTTATCACGGGAGAGTAAAAGCATTAGCAGAGGGAGCAAGAGAAGCAGGATTAAATTTCTAAAATAAGCATATGTACCAAAAATATAAAAACGTAGAAACTGTAAAACCAGGAGGTCTTGATTTAAAGGATCGTTTGGTCGGTGTGCAAAGAGTAACAAAAGTTACTAAAGGTGGTAGAGCCTTTGGTTTCTCTGCTATTGTTGTGGTAGGAGATGAAAACGGAGTTGTTGGTCATGGCCTAGGTAAATCTAAAGAGGTTGCTACAGCGATTGCTAAAGCGATTGAAGATGCAAAAAAGAATTTAATTAGAATTCCTTTAAATAAAGCAACTTTGCCACATGAGCAGAAAGGTAAGTTTGGTGGGGCTAGAGTATACATTCAGCCCGCATCACATGGTACAGGTGTAATTGCTGGTGGTGCTGTTAGAGCGGTATTAGAAGCAGTTGGTGTACATGATGTATTGTCAAAGTCACAAGGTTCTTCAAATCCTCATAATGTTGTAAAGGCTACTTTCGATGCCTTATTACAATTGAGAGACGCTGGTACAGTAGCTAAGCAAAGAGGAGTATCTTTAGAAAAAGTTTTTAAAGGATAAAAGCGAAATAGCATGGCGAAGATTAAGATAAAGCAGATAAAAAGTAGCATCAAAAAACAACAAAACCAAAAAAGAACCCTTGAAGCTCTAGGCTTAAAGAGAATTGGTCAGGTTGTTGAACATGATGATACCCCAAACATTTTGGGAATGATAGATAAAGTTAAACATTTAGTTTCTACGGAAGCATAATACAAAGTTGCAATGAATTTAAGTAATTTAAAACCCGCTGAAGGTTCAGTAAATAGACCAGGAAAACGATTAGGTCGTGGTCAAGGTTCTGGTAAAGGTGGTACTGCGGCTAGAGGTCATAAGGGTGCCAAATCAAGATCTGGTTATTCAAAGAAAATAGGTTTTGAAGGTGGTCAAATGCCATTGCAAAGACGTGTGCCAAAATTTGGTTTCACAAATATTAATAGGAAGGAGTATCAAGGTATTAACCTTTCAAAACTGCAAGAGTTAGTTGACAGTAAAGCTATCAAAGATACTGTTACCTTTGAAGAATTATTACAAAACAGACTTGTGCGTAAAAATGATTTAGTAAAAATATTAGGAGGTGGTGAATTAAAGGCGAAATTAAAAGTTTCGGCCCATAAATTTTCAGCTTCTGCCAAAGCGGCGATTGAAGCGGCCGGAGGAGAAGCCATCAGTTTATAAGCATTTACAAACACTATGAAGAAATTTTTCGAGACACTTTCCAATATCTGGAAAATTGAAGAGTTAAGAAATCGTATCATGATAACCTTAGGTCTTCTATTGGTTTATCGCATAGGATGTCAGGTTGCACTGCCAGGTATTGATACGAATCAATTGACTGGTTTGGCAGAAGGTACAGATCAAGGTATCTTAGGTATCCTAAATGCATTTACAGGTGGTGCTTTCGCAAAAGCTTCAATATTTGCCTTAGGGATCATGCCTTATATTTCTGCCTCAATTGTAGTGCAATTAATGAGCATTGCCATACCTTATCTTCAGAAATTAGATAAAGAAGGTGAAAGTGGTCGAAAAACAAAAACACAAATCACAAGATGGTTAACTATTGCCATTTGTATCGTGCAAGCGCCAGCTTACTTATACAGTTTAGGTACTGTTTTTGGGGTTAGAGATAGCGCCTTCTTGATGGGTAAAGGTCTTGATTTCATGATTCCAGCAGTTATAATATTAGTTACTGGTTGTGTCTTTGCCATGTGGTTAGGTGAAAAGATTACTGATAAGGGTATTGGTAATGGTATATCTCTCTTAATTATGATTGGTATTATTGCTACTATGCCACAGTCTTTTGTTCAAGAAACTGTTTCAAGATGGACAGGTGCTGGTGGACCAATGTTGGTTTTAGTTGAAATTATTTTATGGTTTCTTGTTATACTCGCATGTGTCTTATTGGTTATGGCAACAAGACAAATTCCTGTGCAATATGCAAGAAGAACCGCATCTGGAGGTTATGAAAAAAATGTAATGGGATCAAGACAATACATTCCGTTAAAATTGAATGCTTCAGGAGTAATGCCGATTATATTTGCTCAGGCGATAATGTTTGTTCCAGGTTTAATAGGAAGTGCTTTTGAAGATACAACTGCTGGACAATGGATTCAAGTTCAATTTGCTGATATCTTCGGATGGGCCTATAACTTATTATTCGCTTTCTTAATTATAGTATTTACATTCTTTTATACGGCGATTACGGTGCCTACAAATAAAATGGCTGATGATTTAAAGAGGAGCGGTGGTTTTATTCCAGGGATTCGTCCGGGAAAAGAAACTGGAGATTTTCTTGATAAAGTGATGTCAATGATTACTTTGCCAGGGTCAATTTTTCTAGCTTTTTTAGCTGTTTTTCCAGCATTCGTTGTAAAATTGATGGATGTACAATCAGGATGGGCCTTGTTTTATGGGGGAACATCACTATTGATTATGGTAGGAGTTGCCATTGATACGGTGCAACAGATAAATTCATATCTATTAAATCGTCACTATGATGGTTTAATGAAATCAGGTAAAAACAGAAAAGTAGCATAATATGGCTAAGCAAGCAGCAATAGAACAAGACGGCTCAATCATTGAAGCATTATCAAACGCAATGTTTCGAGTTGAATTAGAAAACGGTCATGTAGTTACCGCGCATATCTCAGGTAAAATGCGCATGCATTACATCAAATTGTTGCCAGGAGATAAAGTAAAATTAGAAATGAGTCCTTACGATTTAACTAAAGCAAGGATCACGTATAGATATTAAGAAATTACAGGATGAAACCAAATTTTTTTGAGAAGCTTTATTTTCAAAGATTTTGGTTACATGTGACGATAAAACGTCAATAAACAAGCATCACATGAAAGTAAGAGCATCAGTTAAAAAAAGAAGTGCAGATTGCAAGATCGTACGTAGAAAAGGCAGGTTGTACGTAATCAACAAAAAGAATCCTAGATTTAAACAAAGACAAGGATAATTATGGCAAGAATAGCAGGTATAGACATACCAAAACAGAAGAGAGGTGTAATCGCCCTAACCTATATTTTTGGTATTGGTAAAAGTAGAGCCAAAGAAATATTGGCAACTTCAAAAGTTAGCGAAGACACAAAGGTTTCTGATTGGAACGATGACGAAATAGGTCGTATTCGTGAAGCTGCGGCATCATACACTATTGAAGGTGAACTAAGATCTGAAACGCAATTAAATATTAAGCGTTTGATGGATATTGGTTGCTACAGAGGTATTCGTCATAGATCAGGATTACCATTAAGAGGTCAACGTACAAAGAATAACTCAAGAACCAGAAAAGGTAAAAGAAAAACAGTTGCTAACAAGAAAAAAGCAACTAAATAATAAATAGTCATTAGTATTTAGACCTGCCATATGGTAGGTAAGCGTTAGAAGAATCTGTTTGAAATGTAAAAGTCTAGGATTCCAATAGCAAAAAACTAGCACTAGAAACTAAAAGATATATGGCAAAAGCAAGTACAAAAACAGCAAAGAAAAGAAAAGTTGTTGTTGAATCAGTTGGTGAAGCGCACGTAACTGCATCCTTTAATAATATCATTATTTCGTTGACGAACAAAAAAGGCGATGTAATCGCGTGGTCATCTGCAGGAAAAATGGGTTTTAGAGGTTCAAAGAAAAACACACCATATGCTGCACAAGTTGCAGCTGAAGATTGCTCTAAAGTAGCGCAAGATGCTGGTTTAAGAAAAGTAAAGGTTTATGTAAAAGGACCTGGTAATGGACGTGAATCTGCAATAAGAGCCATACATAATTCAGGTATTGAAGTAACAGAAATTATTGATGTCACACCAATGCCACACAATGGTTGTAGACCACCAAAGAGAAGAAGAGTTTAATAATCACTTTATAATTTCACAGAAGCGTACGAACGGTTATCGAAGGAGAGCCTTAATTCATAACCACGTTTCATAAAACAAGAAAATGGCAAGATATACAGGACCGAAAAGTAAAATCGCTCGTAAATTCGGAGAAGCGATATTCGGAGACGATAAGTCTTTCGATAAAAAGAATTACCCACCAGGACAACACGGTAACGCAAGAAGACGTGGTAAGAAGTCTGAGTACTCTGTTCAATTAATGGAAAAGCAAAAAGCTAAGTATACCTATGGTATTTTAGAAAAGCAATTCCGTAACCTCTTTACAAAAGCCAATAGAAGTAAGGGAGTTACTGGTGAAGTACTTTTGCAACTATGTGAATCAAGACTTGATAATGTTGTGTTTCGTATGGGAGTTTCTCCAACAAGAAGTGGAGCAAGACAGTTAGTATCACACAGACATATCACTGTAAACGGAGAGTTAGTAAACATTCCTTCGTATAGCTTAAAAGCTGGTGATGTAGTTGGGGTTCGTGAAAAATCAAAATCTTTGCAGGCCATCCAAGATTCACTTGCAGCGAATAGCCGCGTGTACGAATGGATTACATGGAATTCTGATAAATTGGAAGGTAACTATGTTGCTATTCCTGAAAGAAGTCAAATTCCTGAGAACATTAAAGAACAATTAATAGTCGAGTTATACTCTAAATAAACAACAGCAATCCAATTATGGCATTATTTAATTTTCAGAAGCCCGATAAAGTAATAATGATTGATTCCTCAGATTTCGAAGGAAAGTTTGAATTCCGTCCTTTGGAACCTGGTTATGGATTAACAGTAGGTAACGCTTTGAGAAGAGTTTTGCTTGCCTCATTAGAGGGTCACGCAATTACTTCGGTTAGAATAGACAAGGTAGAACATGAATTCTCTGTAATTCCTGGTGTTGTTGAAGATGTAACCGAAATAATATTGAACTTGAAACAAGTTCGATTCAAAAAACAAATAGAAGATTCAGAGGCTGAAACAGTTTCTGTATCTGTTACCGGTAAAGACAAGCTTACGGCTGGTGATTTTCAAAAATTTATTTCAGGTTACCAAGTTTTAAATCCTGATTTGGTTATTTGTAATATGGAATCAAAGGTCAGCATTAATATGGAGCTGGTAATAGATAAAGGTAGAGGCTATGTTCCTGCTGAAGAAAATAAGAAGTCAGGGATGCCCATGGGTACTATCGCTATTGATTCTATTTTCACACCTATAAAAAATGTTAAATACAGCATTGAAAACTTTCGCGTTGAGCAGAAAACCGATTATGAGAAGTTAGTTTTTGAAATCGTAACTGATGGTTCAATTCATCCAAAAGATGCATTGACTGAAGGCGCTAAAGTTTTAATACATCATTTCATGTTGTTCTCAGATGAGCGTATTACGCTTGAAGCTGATGAAATTGCGCAGACTGAAAGGTATGATGAAGAGTCATTACATATGCGTCAACTATTGAAAACTAAACTCGTTGATATGGATCTTTCTGTCAGAGCATTAAACTGTTTAAAAGCTGCTGAAGTAGACACCTTAGGTGATTTGGTTTCTTTCAACAAGAATGATTTAATGAAATTCAGAAACTTTGGTAAAAAATCTTTAACTGAGCTTGAAGAATTGGTTATCAATAAAGGTTTAAATTTCGGAATGGATCTTTCAAAATATAAGTTAGATAAAGATTAATTAATCATATTTTGCTCTCCGGCTATTTCGGATTTGGTAGCAAGATGATAATATAGAATAATGAGACACGGTAAAAGAGTTAACCATTTAGGTAGAAAAACCGCACATAGAAAAGCTATGTTGGCGAATATGGCATGTTCATTAATTGAACACAAGCGTATTAATACTACGGTGGCTAAGGCGAAAGCATTGAAACAATTCATTGAGCCATTAATCACAAAATCTAAAGCTGAAAATAATTTGACAGCTGAAAAAGGAACACACAATCGAAGAGTGGTATTTAAAAGTCTTCGTGACAAACACGCCATTACTGAATTGTTTAGTGTAGTTTCTGAAAAAGTAGCTGATCGACCAGGGGGTTACACACGTATTATCAAATTAGGTAATCGATTAGGTGATAACGCTGATATGGCAATGATTGAATTGGTGGACTTTAACGAGTTGTACAACGCTGATAAGCCTAAGAAGAAAACTACTAGAAGAAGTAGAAGAGGTGGCGGTTCAAAAGCTGCTGTTCCACCAGTAGTGGTAGCAGAAAAAACTGAGTCTAAAAAAGCAGAAGTAAAAGCTGATGATTCAGAAGAATAAAATTGTTAGTATATTTTAATAATAGTAAAAGGATAAACTTTATAGTTTGTCCTTTTTTTTTGATTTTTGTTAAACATAAAAAGTAATTCATGAAGTATCAATCAAGAAAAGAAGCATTTATTTTATTAGCTGATGGCACCATTTTTCATGGTAAGGCAGTTGGAGGTAAAGAAGGCACTTCATTTGGCGAAGTTTGTTTCAATACCGGAATGACGGGGTATCAAGAAATATTTACAGATCCATCTTATTTTGGGCAACTCATGGTAACCACAAATGCCCACATTGGTAATTATGGCACGGCTGAAGAAGAAGTTGAATCTGATACTGTAAAAATTGCCGGTTTAATCTGTAAAAACTTCAGTTATGATTATTCACGAGATAGAGCTGATGCTAGCTTAGAAGAATTTTTAAACAAGAATAATTTATTCGCAATTTCAGATGTAGATACCAGAGCCTTGGTAAGTTATATTCGAGATAATGGTGCGATGAATGCGGTTATTTCTACTAATGTGAATGGTATTGAACAGTTAAAGAAAGAATTGGCTGATTTCCCAAGTATGGAAGGTCTAGAGCTTTCATCTAAAGTTTCAACCAAAGAACCATATTTCTACGGAGATGAAACTGCATCCATAAAAATTTCTGCCTTAGATATCGGCATCAAAAAGAACATTCTTAGAAATTTGGCCAAAAGAGGGGCGTACATAAAGGTATTTCCTTATGATACCACTTTTGATGAAATGAAAGCATTTGAGCCCGATGCTTATTTTATTTCTAATGGTCCTGGCGATCCTGAACCATTAAAGCAGGCCATACAAACGGCTAAAGATATTATAGCAAGTGATGCTACACTTTTTGGTATTTGTCTAGGGCATCAAGTTATTGCCTTGGCTAACGGAATATCAACGTATAAAATGCATAACGGTCACAGAGGTATTAATCATCCTGTTATTAATTTAGTGACGGGTAAAGGAGAAATTACTTCGCAAAATCATGGTTTTGCCATAAATAGAGTAGAAACTGAGGCAAATAACGATTTAGAAATTACGCATATACATTTGAACGATCAGACCGTCGCTGGTATACGAATGAAAAATAAAAATATTTTTTCAGTGCAATATCATCCTGAGGCAAGTCCCGGTCCTAATGATGCCGCGTATCTTTTCGACCAATTTATTGAATTGATTGAGAAAGCTTCAAAGAATACAGTCACAATTTAACAAATTGTTATTTTTCTGTAAACTACTGATTTTCATATGCCCATAGTATAAAGGCTTTAGTATCTTTGTGGGCTTAAATAAAATAAATCAAAAACTAATAACAATGAGTATCATTTTAGGTGTACATGCAAGACAGATTTTAGACTCAAGAGGTAATCCAACGGTTGAAGTTGATGTTATTACTGAAAACGGTATAATGGGTCGTGCGGCGGTTCCTTCAGGAGCATCTACCGGCGAGCACGAAGCTGTTGAATTAAGAGATGGTGGTGATAAATTTATGGGGAAAGGAGTTACAAAAGCTGTTTCTAATGTTAACACTATAATTGCTGAAGAAATTATAGGAATGTCAGTGTTTGAACAAAACCTAATTGATCAAACAATGATTGATTTAGATGGTACACCCAATAAATCAAAATTAGGAGCCAACGCTATACTGGGCGTTTCTCTTGCAGCAGCGAAGGCAGCGGCTAATGAACTTGGTTTATCATTGTTTAGATATGTGGGTGGCGTTAGTGCAAACACATTGCCAGTGCCCATGATGAATATTATAAATGGTGGTTCACATTCAGACGCACCTATTGCCTTTCAAGAATTCATGGTCATGCCGGTTAAGGCAAAAAACTTTTCTCATGCTATGCAAATGGGCACTGAGATTTTTCACAACCTAAAGAAAGTATTGCATGATAGAAACTTAAGTACTGCTGTTGGTGATGAAGGTGGTTTTGCACCTAATCTAGCAGGGGGTACAGAGGACGCTCTTGATACCATATCAAAAGCGGTTGATAAAGCAGGTTATAAACTTGGTGATGATGTAATGATTGCTTTAGATTGTGCCGCTGCTGAGTTTTTTGTTGATGGAAAATATGACTACACTAAATTTGAGGGCGAAAGTGGGGTGGTACGTACTTCTGAAGAGCAAGCACAATACTTAGCTGATCTTTCCGCCAAATATCCTATTATTTCAATCGAAGACGGTATGGATGAAAATGATTGGGATGGTTGGAAACTATTAACCGAAAAAATTGGAGATAAAGTTCAATTGGTCGGTGATGATTTATTTGTAACTAATGTCGAGCGTTTGTCTAAAGGAATTAATGAAGGTATAGCCAATTCAATCCTTATTAAAGTAAACCAAATAGGTACGTTGACCGAAACCATTGCAGCCGTTAATATGGCAAAAAATGCCGGATATACTTCGGTTATGTCTCATAGGTCAGGAGAAACTGAAGATAATACTATTGCAGATTTAGCAGTAGCCCTGAATACAGGTCAAATTAAAACAGGTTCTGCTTCGCGATCTGATCGTATGGCAAAGTACAATCAACTACTTCGTATCGAAGAAGAATTAGGTGATGTAGCCTATTTTCCGCAAGAAAATGCGTTTAAGATTAATTGAAGACTGAATTCTAGAATAAAACAAAAGCCTTTCTGTTAAAGAAAGGCTTTTGTTTTGTAAAATAATTATCATTTAAACGACTTTATCTTTAAGAACGCATTAAAAGCAATACTCTTGATAAGATTGTTATAGTGGGTTCTTTTCCATAAATTTGGAATCCATTAATAATTTACACAAAAAGAAGATTTATGTCAGAAAAGGCCACTTTAAATTATAACGGCAATACGTACGAGTTTCCGGTTATTACAGGATCAGAAAATGAAAAAGCAATTGATATCAAAACCTTACGGTCTGCCACTGGGGGTTTAACTACCATTGATCCTGGTTATAAGAATACGGGTTCTTGTCAGAGTGCCATTACTTTTTTAGATGGAGAAAAAGGAATTTTAAGATATAGAGGCTATTCTATTGAAGAATTAGCCGAAAAAGCTGATTTTCTTGAAGTTGCTTATTTATTAATTTTTGGTGAATTACCAAATGAAGAGCAACTCAAGGCCTTTCACATTGATATAAAAAATGAGTCGCATGTTGATGAGGAAATGAAGAAGATTTTAGATGCGTTTCCTAAATCAGCTCATCCAATGGGTGTCTTATCATCATTAACAAGCGCTTTGATTGCATTTAATCCTGTATCAGTAAACGTTACATCAAAAGATGAAATGTATGGCGCTATTGTACGTATTTTAGCCAAGTTCCCTGTTTTAGTGGCTTGGACCATGAGAAAACAAAAAGGCTTGCCTTTAGATTATGGCGATGATTCATTAGGCTATGTTGAGAACATTCATAAAATGATGTTTAAAAAACCAAGTAAAGAATATGAGCCGAATAAAATAGTTATTGATGCTTTAGATAAGTTATTAATACTGCACGCTGATCATGAGCAAAACTGTTCAACGTCAACAGTACGTATCGTTGGTTCTTCTCATGCTGGTTTGTTCGCATCATTGTCTTCGGGTATTTCAGCTTTATGGGGTCCTTTACATGGGGGTGCCAATCAAGCGGTTTTAGAAATGTTAGAGGCCATAGTTGCTGATGGTGGAGATACCAAGAAATACATGGCCAAAGCTAAAGATAAAAGTGACCCTTTTAGACTAATGGGTTTTGGTCATAGAGTGTATAAAAACTTTGATCCAAGAGCAAAAATTATTAAGGTAGCTGCTGATGAGGTTTTAGGTGATTTAGGAATTGTTGATCCTATTTTAGATGTTGCCAAAGGACTTGAAAAAGAAGCATTAGAAGATGCATATTTTGTAGATAGAAAATTGTATCCTAATGTAGATTTCTACTCAGGTATTATTTATCGCGCATTAGGAATACCTACTGAGATGTTTACCGTTATGTTTGCATTAGGAAGATTACCGGGTTGGATTGCTCAGTGGAGAGAAATGAGACTTAGAAATGAACCTATTGGTAGACCAAGACAAAATTATATTGGCGAAAACTACAGGCCATTCGTAGAAGTTGCCAAAAGGTAGATTGCTACCTTAAAAAAACAAAAAGCTCTTTTCAGAAATGGAAGGGCTTTTTTAGTTTAAAGACAAATTTTTATTTTAATCAATGCTTAAATTAAATATACAAGATGAATTCTCACGATTAAAATCTGTGGTTTTAGGTACTGCTGAGAGTTGTGGACCCACGCCATTACCAAGTGAGGCATATGACCCTAAATCTTTGGAGCATATTTTAGCTGGTACGTATCCTATTGAAGAGGATATGATACACGAGATGGATGCATTTTCTGAAGTATTAAAAAAATATAATGTACAGGTATTTAGACCTGAAGTATTAGATGATTGCAATCAAATATTTTCTAGAGATATTGCCTTCGTTATTGAACATAAATTGATTTTGGCGAATATATTACCCAATCGTGAAAAAGAGATAAATGCGATCTTGCATGTGCTCGATAAAATTGATGAAAATAACATTATTAGGCCTCCAAAAGAAGTTCATGTTGAAGGTGGAGATGTTATGCCTTATGAAGATTATATTTTTGTGGGCACCTATACAGCTAGCGATTACCCCGATTGGATTACCGCTAGAACCAATAAAGAAGCGGTTGATTTTATTGCTAAAGAATTTCCGAATAAAATTGTTAAATCTTTTGAATTGAGAAAATCAAAGAATGCTAAAGAGAATGCTTTACATTTAGATTGTTGTTTTCAACCCCTAGGTAAAGGAAAAGCAATTATTCATAAAAACGGTTTCTTAGTTGAAGAACAATACCAATGGTTGGTTGACTTCATTGGCCCAGAAAATATATTTGAAATTACCGCTGATGAAATGTACCAAATGTGTTGTAATGTTTTTTCAATTTCTAATGATGTAATTGTTTCTGAAAAAAAATTCACACGTTTAAATTCGTGGTTAAGAGAACAAGAATTTACGGTTGAAGAAATTCCGTATGCAGAAATTTCAAAACAAGAAGGACTTTTACGTTGCAGTACATTACCTTTAATTAGAGAATAATATGCAGATTACCAATACCATTTTAATGATTCGGCCAGTCAACTTCAGAATGAATGAACAAACTGCCGTTAATAATTATTTTCAAGAAGAATTAAAAGAGGGCGACTTTAGTATTAATGCGAAAGCTCAAAAAGAATTTGATCAATTTGTTGATGTTTTAAAAAATAAAGGGGTCAATGTTATTGTCATTGATGATACTAATGAAACAGATACACCTGATAGTATTTTTCCTAATAACTGGGTTTCTTTTCATGCAGATGGCACCGTTGGCTTATACCCTATGTTTGCTGAAAATAGAAGACATGAAAGACGAGAAGATATTTTGGAACGCATTGAAAAAGAAGGTTTTCATATTGAAAATATTATGGATTATACTTCTGCTGAAGAAGAGAATATTTTTTTAGAAGGCACAGGTAGTTTGTTAATTGATCGTGTGAATAATATTGTGTACTGTGCTCTATCTGCACGCGCACACGAAGATTTAATTATTGAGTTTTGTGAAGACTTTGATTGCCTACCTGTAATATTTACCGCCAATCAAACGGTTGATGGTAAAAGATTACCCATCTATCACACCAATGTTATTATGTGTTTGGCAGAGACTTTCTCAGTCGTTTGTTTAGAATCTATTGATGATAAAAAAGAAAGAAAAAATTTGGTTCATCATATCAAGAATAGCGGAAAAGAAATTATTACTATTTCAGAAAAGCAAATGAATCATTTTGCTGGTAATATGCTACAAGTTTTAGGTGCAGATAACCAACCTCTTTTGGTCATGAGTACGCAGGCGTATGAAAGTTTGTTGCCCGTTCAAATTTCAACTATTGAAAAACACTGCGAAATTGTGCATAGTTCGCTCGAAACTATTGAAACCTGTGGTGGTGGTAGTGCACGTTGTATGATGGCTGAAGTATTCTTGCCAAAATCGTAAATTGAGAATATGAAAATCGTAATCGCTCCTGACAAGTTCAAAGGTTCGTTAACTGGTTTTGAATTTTGCAATGCGGTTGAAGAAGGTTTGAGAACTGTTTTTTCAAGACTAGTACTCATCAAGAAACCTTTAGCTGATGGTGGTGATGGTACGCTTGAAGTAATACAACATTATTTAGGCAGTAAAGTTCATACGCTCCAGGTTCAAGACCCACTTTTTAGAACTATTGAAGCATCCTATATTTTATCTGAATCAACAAGCGTAGCTTTTATTGAAATTGCGAGTGCATCTGGTTTAAAGTTGTTGAAGGCTGAAGAACAAAATTGTATGCTTACCAGTTCAATAGGTACTGGTCAATTAATTGCCGATGCCATTGAGAAAGGAGCTAAGCAAATAATTTTGGGTATTGGCGGCAGTGCTACAAATGATGGTGGTATGGGTATGGCAAAGGCACTAGGTTTTCGATTTTTAGATAAAAACAGTAGTGAACTTGAACCGATAGGTAAAAATTTAGTTGCTGTTCAACAAATTGAAGCGTCTGAAGTTATGCAAAGTTTAAAGGGAGTTACGTTTAAAGTAGCCTGTGATGTGTCAAATCCTTTATACGGTAGGCATGGCGCTGCACATGTTTATGCGGCTCAAAAAGGAGCATCAAAAGAGGAAATAGCATTTTTAGACATGGGTCTTGAGAATTTTGCTAAAGTCATTCAAGATAGCTATACGTTAGATGTTCAAAAGATTAAAGGTGCCGGTGCAGCAGGGGGTATGGGTGCAGCGACTGCGGTTTTTTTGAAGGCCCAATTAATCTCAGGAATTGAACTAATTAAAGAAGTAGCCCAGTTTGATGAAGCCATTGAAAATACAGATTGGATAATTACCGGAGAGGGTAAACTAGACCAGCAAACACTTTCTGGTAAAACGATTGCTGGAGTATTGGCATCTGCTAAAAAGAAAAAAATTCCTGTTGCTGCCTTATGCGGAAGTGTTGAAATTTCAAAGAAAGATGCTACCGTGCTTGGTATAGATTATATAGATGCTGTTAGTAAAAATGCCAAAAATTTAGACGAGGCATTAGACAATGCATATGATATGCTCGTACAAGCAACTATAAAATTTGCAAAATCAATCAGCTCTTGATGGTAGACATTTTATAAATATAATAAAAGGGCAATAGTAAAGTTGTGGCTATAAATGCTATTGTGATCCATCCTAAATTTAAATCAAACCATCCCATTGAACCTCCAATCATTTCGATTGATAAAATCAAGAATAAAAGTGTAATAATGATATTAAGAAGAATTATCAATTGAAAACTCATGGTATATAATTTCTCGGCATTAGCTTCGGTCACTTTAACCGGATAATTAAATAAATGGGGTTTTACTTTAGTAGTTATTAAAAATAGACCAGCATACATCGCAAGACCTATTATTGGCAGCATCCAAATGGTTGATTTATGACCAAAACCATCTGCAACTCCCTTTGCATTATAATGTATCGCAATTTCTTCAGGTAAATCGGTATAAAAGAACCCCACAAATGCGATATGAAGAATGCAAATAAACCAACCTAGTTTTAGCAAAAAAAGTTGATTTTTTGATGGTTTTACCTCTATTTTTGGCTGATTATGGGTCATTTTTATAAGTTTTCTCCAAATTTTATCATATTTCCATCTTCGTTTAAAATAGCAAATTCACGAATATTCCATGGTTGATTTTTTATAGGTCCGTTTGGGTGTACAACACCTGCTAGTTTCATTTCTTCATATAATTCATCAACATTTTGAACTCTAATATAGCAACTCGTATTTTCAGGATGAATTCTATCATTGCATTTCCAGAAATGAATTTCAATTTTATCACGACCTAAAACGGCATAATTTTTATCTTTCCAGCCTACACGATCAAACCCAAGTTTTTCTTGATAAAAACGAACGGTTTTATCAATATTTAATGACGCTAACACAGGTATCGCAATTTGAAGATGTTCCATGAATATAATTTTATTAAAGTTAATGAAACCAAGCTAATTAACTAGTTCACTAGCGGCAATAGTAAGAAAAATGATTAGTTTTGCTGCTTGTAATAAGAGTAGCACATGAGTATACAGAATAGATTAGAAATTGCTGTAAAAGAGGCCGTGTCTTCGATATTTTCGGCAGAACTACCCAATGTTGAATTTCAGCCAACACGAAAAGATTTTGAGGGCGATGTTACCGTGGTAGTTTTTCCTATGCTACGGGTACTAAAAGGTAATCCGGTTCAAATAGGTCAAGATATTGGCAATTATCTTGTGAGCGAAATTGACGAGGTTGCTGCATTTAATGTAATTAAGGGTTTCTTGAATCTTGTTTTGAAAGATGATTTGTATAGCTCCTTTTTTAATGAAATAAAAGAAGATGATTCCTTCGGATTTGTCTCTAGTTCGAAAGATGCTGTCATGGTTGAATATTCATCGCCGAATACAAACAAGCCGTTACACTTGGGTCATATTAGAAATAATTTATTAGGATATTCAGTTGCTGAAATTTTAAAAGCTTCGGGTAAGAAAGTTTACAAAACCCAGATTATTAATGATCGAGGCATACATATTTGTAAAAGTATGTTGGCCTGGCAACGATTTGGAGATAACGAAACCCCAGAATCTACCGGACTCAAAGGCGATAAGTTAGTGGGTAATTATTACGTTAAATTCAATACTGCTTACAAAAAGGAAATTGATCAATTGGTGGCTGAGGGTATTGACCCTAAAGTAGCTGAAAAAGAAGCACCAATTTTGTTAGAAGCTCAGAAAATGCTGCAACAGTGGGAAGCCGGAGATGCGGTCGTAGTAGCCCTATGGAAAAAGATGAATGGGTGGGTTTATGAAGGTTTTGATACCACCTATAAAAATTTAGGTGTTGATTTTGACAAATTATACTATGAAAGTCAAACTTATTTGTTAGGCAAAGAATTTGTACAAGAAGGCTTGAATAAAAAAGTATTTGAAAAAGACCCTGATGGCTCAGTTTGGTGTGATTTAACCGATGAGGGTCTTGATCGAAAAATTGTATTGCGTTCTGATGGCACTGCCGTTTATATGACTCAAGATATTGGTACAGCAATTCAGCGTGTAAAAGATTTCCCTGATATTAACGGCATGGTTTATACCGTGGGTAATGAACAAGATTACCATTTTAAAGTTTTGTTTTTAATTCTGAAAAAGCTTGGTTTTAATTGGGCAGATCAATTGCATCATTTAAGTTATGGTATGGTCGATTTACCGTCAGGAAAAATGAAAAGTCGTGAAGGTACGGTTGTAGATGCTGATGACTTAATGGTTGAAATGACCAATACTGCTGCTAGTATTTCTGAAGAATTAGGAAAGCTTGATGACTACACCAAAGATGAAAAGCAGGTCTTATACAAGACAATAGGTTTAGGTGCTCTGAAATATTATATTTTAAAGGTAGACCCAAAAAAAAGAATCTTATTTAATCCGGAAGAATCAGTAGATTTTCAGGGTAATACAGGCCCGTTTATTCAATATACGTATGCCAGAATTCAATCGATATTAAGAAAAGCGAATGATACTGAGGTGGTTTGGTCAACAGAAGTTGATCCATCCTTAGAACTACATCCGAAAGAAAAAGAATTGATAAAACAAATACAATTATTTCCGACTACCATTCAATTAGCTGCTGAAAATTATAGTCCGGCCTTGATTGCCAATTATGTATATGATTTGGTTAAAGAATTTAATTCTTTTTACCAACAGGTTTCAATTTTGGGCGAAAGTGATTTAAAGAAAAAAATCTTTCGTATTCAACTTTCTAATAAAGTAGGTACAATCATTAAATCTGGATTTAAATTGTTAGGCATTGAAGTACCTGAAAGAATGTAGTTAGAATTTAAGTCTAAAACTTAAGTTTGGGGTTATACCTAGAGAACTGCTTTCTACTCTTTCAATTTCATTATTCTGGTCGAGTTGATAATAAATGTTTAATATATTTTCTCTATTGGTAAAATTCAATACTGATGCACCAAGCGAGGCTTTAATTTTATTACTTAAATCAAAATCATAGATTACTGAAGCATCAGCTCTAATATACTCAGGTAATCGACTACTATTATTATCTCGATAAATAATAATTGCCGGAAAAAGTACCGTATTAACACTTTCAGGCTCTGTAAAAGGTTTTCCGCTACGGTAATTCAAGCCTAAACCTAAACGCCAAGAATTATAGGTGTAAGTGGCGCCAAACGTGGCAGAATGGCGTATATCAAGATTATTTGGAAAAGTAGTTGGGGTCAAGCCAGAAAACGTATAATCATTAGTATTAAACGTATAACTCGCCCACAAACTATAGGTTTCTGATTTTTGATTTATTAGAAATTCTACACCTTTTATTGAAAAATTGCCAATTTCGCCTTCTTCAACATTGAATTGGTTTTGGTTTTGAAAACCTTGTGTTTGAGTGCTTACGCCATCAACAAATTTGTAAAAACCTTCAATACCTACATATAATCCTTTTGATTGGTAATTAAAGCCAAGTGATCCTTGTTTACCTTGCGTAACCGGCAGATTGAGTCCGTCAGCTATCGTCCATCTTCTTTTTTCAATGCCTAAGAAATTTTGTTCTAAATCTACAACCTGATTGGTGGCCTGACTTTTAAATTCCCCTAAAAGAATAATTTTTAAATTATTTGTCAGGGCATAATTGATATTTAGTCTAGGCTCAACACTAGTTTTTTCAAAAAATTCAGGGTTTTGAAAGCGATTAACTCGCACCCCAATTTGAGCAAAGAGGTTTTTATTTTCATATTTGAGTTCTGAAAAAATAGCATCGGTATTTAGTCGATTAAAATTGTTTAATGAAACTTGAGGTTGACTTACTTCTGTATTGTTATCAATTTTAGTTTGAATAGTTTGTATGCCATTTGTCAAAGATAATTTATTGTTAAATTGATAGGTAATACCCAATTTTACTGAGGTTTCAACCACTTTATTGCCTTGAAAAAGAACTTGCTGGCCTAATGAAGAAGTATTGGTAGCGTTTAAATTGTATTGAGTGTGATAGGCATTTATTGTACTTGAAAAAGAGTTGAACCAAGTACTGTTAAGAGTGCTTCCTATTGAAAAATTACTTTGATCTAATGCGCTTGAGGTAAAAAGGTTTTCTTCAATAAGATTTTCAGTAAAATCAAGCCGATTATTTATGGCAATAAAACCCAAACGAAATTTTTGATTTTCATTAATATCATATAAGAATTTACCTGAAAAATCATAAAAGAAGAATTCATCTTCGCGTTCAATTTCATCATCTTCGGTACTATTGCCACTAACTTTATTGCTTTTAAAAGCACGATTGAAAAACGTATCAAAAGTGGGCGTATTAAAAAAATCAGTAGTTGATCTTCTAGCTGAGAATTGAATTGCGGTTTTATCGCCTAAAGAAAGTTGACCATAAAGGTCGCCGCTAATTAGGTTGAAACCGGCACCACCAAAAAAATCTTCGGTCAAATTGTTTTTAGTTCTAAGGTCGATAATACCACTTACTCCGTCTCCATACGTAGCACTTGAACCATTTTTTATTACCGAGACTTTATCCGTCAAATAGGGGTTAAAGGCAGATATTAATCCAAAAAAGTGTCCGGATTGGTACATTTTAATACCATCCCATAAAATAAGATTTTGATCATTAGTTCCCCCCCTGATATTAATATCAGAAACAGTTTCATCAATACTTTTTATTCCGGGTAAGGCTTGAACAGATTGTAAGATATCAGGTTCGCTTAATCCGGGTAGAATACCGAAATCTTCGGTATTAATTTCAAAACTCGCATCAAGTTGTTTAATCATACCCCTTGTTAAAAATTCATAAACGACTACTTCATCTAATTGCTGGTATGTTTTAGTTAATGA
The DNA here is from genome assembly GCA_964554895.1 of uncultured Maribacter sp. Lineage (GTDB taxonomy): Bacteria > Bacteroidota > Bacteroidia > Flavobacteriales > Flavobacteriaceae > Maribacter_C. Next base: position 19,420 of record CAZKQM010000056.1, read on the forward strand.
TAAAGCCCTACAATTGGTAATGTTTGCTAATTTTTCGGCCTTTATAAATAGTGATTTGAAACCTATATGACTGATCTGAATAGAAGCCGTTCTTTCAATTGCTTGTAACGAAAATTTACCATCTAAATCGGTAATAGTTGCTTTTTCAGTTCCTAAAATGCGAACAGTTGCACCTGTTATGGTATTTTGTTCAAAGTTGTCAAGCACCACAGCACAAATATCTACTGTATTTCCTTTATTTAAGGTATAATATCGCTCGCTGAGTTTCTCAATTTTAATTTGGGTTTGTTGGGTAATAATTGCCAATGTTTCTTCAAGAGATTTTTGCTCAAAATCTTCAATAAAGACGGCATCTATATCTTCATCAACAAAAGAGAATTTGATATCAAATTGATCTTCAAGCGCTTTGAGAAGAATTAATAAAGTAGTGGATTGAGAATCATTTTCTTGAGCCGTTAGTTGAGCAAACGAAAAGAATAAAAG
>CAZKQM010000057.1:0-18599 GCA_964554895.1 uncultured Maribacter sp.
TAGGGTACGACGATTTAGCAAACCGCTCCTTTCGGCCACTCAGGCACCTCTCCTATTTTATTTAATGAACGTCGCTATAAAAGCGGTTGCAAATGTACATTTTTATGATACTATAAAGCAACTATTTATTTAATTTTTTGAACTGAATTTATTATTTTTTTATTCAGGATATTCTACACGTAGATGGTAGATATTTGTAAGTTTTTGTTTGAAGATTTTTTTAACAACTTCAATTTCTTTAAACGTAATATTGGCATTGACAAATTGATTGGCTGCCATTTGACCAGCTACTATTTTATCAACGAACTCATCAATCATCATAAAAGTTGGATTCTTTAAACTTTTTGAAGCTGCCTCTACAGAATCTGCCATCATAAGAATTGCGGTTTCTTTTGAAAAGGGTAAAGGTCCTGGATACCTAAAATCTTCTTCATTAACATGCGCATCAATTTCCTTTTGCTTCTTGAAAAAATAGTACACCAATGTAGTTCCATGGTGGGCTCGAATAAAATCAATAACACGATCAGGTATATTATTTTTACGTGCTATTTCAATTCCTTTTATAATGTGATCAATGATAATTTTGGCACTTTCTATGGGTTCTAAATCATCATGAGGATTTACATTCGTTATTTGATTTTCAGTAAAATAAGTCGGATTTTCCATCTTGCCAATATCATGATACAAGGCCCCTACTCTTACCATCATTGCATTTGCCCCAATTTCATTAGCCGCGGCCTCAGCTAAATTGGAAACTTGCAAAGAATGATGAAAAGTACCGGGTGCTTTATTGGCTAATTCTTTTAGCAATTTTGAATTGGTATCAGATAATTCAAGTAAAGAAACATCTGAAACCAACCCAAAAATCTTTTCATATATATAAATCAATGGCTGAACAAATATCGTCAACATTCCGTTTAACAAAAACAACCCTAGGGTGTACCACAAAATAGTATTTAAATTTCCCGCTTGTATGGTATGAAAAGCCAAATAAGCTATCAAATAAATAAATGTTATTTGAGCAACTGTAATAAACAAATTGGCCCTTTTATACAATTGAGAAACAGTTAATATTGAGACAATACCAGCAATGATTTGAAGAAAGATATATTCAAAACTATTGGGTACCACAAACCCTAAAATTAAAATAGTTAATACATGTACAAACAAGGCAAGCCTTGCATCGAAAAAAGTTTTTAAAAGTAATGGTAGTATACACAATGGCACAACGTACACATAGGCCTCATTATATTTTACCATCATTGTGGTAATAAAAACCATCAATAAAATATTGAAAAAGACAAAGGTTACCTTAGTATTATTCTCATAAATTTTAGGTCTGTATTTTTTTAGGAATAAAAAAAGCATTAACAATACTAAGGCTACTAATACGGTATATCCTATTAAAATGTAATAATAATTATTGCCTGACCATAAATCTGATTCGTATTGTCTGCGTAATGAATTTAACAATGCATTTTGTTCCTGAGATACAACTTCATCTTTAGAAACAAGTAGTTTTTCTTTTTTAACTGTGCCTCCAAACTCAGAGATTTTAGAAATTTTATTCGCTAAAACCTTATCTGTTTGTTCCTTATCATAAAACACATTAGGTTTTATCAAATCAAAAAATAGTTCTTGATAGGCAGCGTTAAACATCGATAATTGATTATTCTTTAAAAAATCTTGTATCAATTTTTCAACTTCGCTCAAGGCTATTAAATCGCTATATGCAATAGTCTGTTGCGTATCATCTTTTACCAAATAAACAAGGCCTTCATACGTTTTATCTGGCGTACTTATTATACCTGTTTTGTATAATTGATTTAAAATTGTAATTCCAGAATCATATAAAATTTTTAAATCATGCTTAGTGTAATTAACACTGCTAAAAACATCACCAAAGGCAACATGATAACGTTCAAATGCTTTTTTAACTATAGCATTGTCGTATTGATAATAATTATCTTTAGTACTATTAATTAAGGTTTTTTCAACTGAGAGTTCATTAGCAGTTTTAAGGACAGGAAAATCAAAAGGTGCTCTTAAATCTTCATATTGCCATGTTTTTCCTTTTTCAAATTCGTATTTAAAATTTGAACCTTTCGGAAAAAAAAATACAATACTTCCTATACAAAGCGCGTAGAGTATGTACTTATAAATAAGAGGTTGATTCTTATAAAATCTGTCAAGCGTTTTACCCATCTAAAAAATTATCTGCTTCAAAAGTATATAAATATACCCGTTTACAATGGTCTTACAAACTTGATTTAATTTATGATTGGCTTCTTAGACAAACAAGAGGATGAAATAGTGAATGCTAAACGCACTAATTTTACTATTTTCGCTAACAGTTATTCATAAAATTAAAAAGGATGAATGAAGTAGTCATAGTGTCAGCAGTTCGAACGCCAATAGGAAGTTTTTTGGGGAAACTAGCAACGATACCCGCACCAAAATTGGGAGCTATTGCCATTGAAGGTGCCCTTAAGAAAATTAATCTTAATCCGAATTTAGTTGATGAAGTTCTAATGGGTAATGTGGTGCAGGCAGGTATGGGTCAAGCACCAGCACGCCAAGCGGCCATTTATGCGGGCATACCTGATAGTGTACCCTGTACTACAGTTAATAAAGTTTGTGCTTCAGGACTTAAAACGGTTATGCAAGCTGCTCAAGCTATTGCTTTAGGAGATGCTTCGATTGTGGTTGCGGGCGGAATGGAAAATATGAGTTTAATTCCGCATTATGTGCATCTAAGAAATGGACAAAAATTTGGACCAACATCACTCATTGACGGTATGCAAAAAGATGGACTTGTTGATGTTTATGATCAAAATGCCATGGGAGTATGCGCAGATGCCTGTGCTGTTAAACATGATTTTAGTAGAGAGGACCAAGATGCCTTTGCCATTCAATCGTATCAACGATCAGCTGATGCTTGGAGTAATGGAAGATTTACCAATGAAATAGTACCTGTTGAAGTACCTCAACGCAGAGGAGAACCTATTTTGGTAGATGAAGATGAAGAGTTTAAAAATGTAAAAATTGAGAAAATACCTGCTTTGAGAGCGGCCTTTTCTAAAGAAGGTACTGTCACAGCGGCAAACGCTTCAACCATAAATGATGGTGCAGCGGCCCTAGTGCTTATGAATGCTCAAAAAGCAAAAGAACTAAATCTAAAACCCATCGCTAAAATCAAATCATTTGCTGATGCTGCTCAAGAACCAAAATGGTTTACAACGGCACCAGCAAAAGCATTACCAAAGGCCATTGAAAAAGCTGGTATTTCAATTGATCAAATTGATTATTTTGAGTTCAATGAAGCGTTTGCAGTGGTTGGTTTGGCCAATATAAAACTTTTGGGCCTAACTGATAAAAATGTAAATGTAAATGGCGGTGCCGTTTCACTTGGTCATCCGTTAGGGTGTTCAGGAGCTAGAATTTTAGTGACCTTGTTACACGTTTTAGAACAAAATAATGCTAAAATTGGAGCAGCTGCAATCTGTAATGGCGGTGGAGGTGCATCAGCCATGATTGTAGAACGAATCTAATTCAAATAGCTCATCATTTAAATGCAATACGGTTATTGCCATCTTAGTGTTATACCTGTGCGAGCAGCTGCAGACGAATCAGGAGAATTAATCAATCAATTTTTGTTTGGAGAATTTTTCAAAGTTCTTGAAAAACGAAAATTATCAAGTAGAGTTCGAAATGTATTTGATAGTTCTGAAGGATGGATTTCCAATTCACAATTCTTAATGATTAGCAATGAAGATTTTGAAAATCTTAAAGCAAATCAACCCGAATATTCTAAGGATTTAGTTTCGTTTGCAGCAATTAGTGCTGCTAACTTATTACCTGTAATTTTAGGTTCACGAATAAATAAAACTCCATTTTTAAAGTATTCGTTTGAAGGAAATAGTATCAAAAGCACCCAAAAAAAGAAAAATCTTTTGCAAACTGTTTTACTTTATTTAAATGCTCCTTTTTTAAAAGGAGGTAGAACTCCATTTGGTATTGATGCCTCTGGTCTTACACAAATGACCTATAAAATTAATGGCTATACTTTAAAACGTTCTGTGATTGAACAATCTGGTCAAGGGGATGCCTTAAGTTTTATTGAAGAAAGTGAACCTGGAGATTTAGCTTTTTTTGACAATAAAGAGGGTATCATTAATCATGTTGGCATTGTATTAGAAGATAATTATATTATTCACGCCCATGGCAAAGTGCGTATTGACCGCATAGATCACACCGGAATTTTCAATGCTGAAAATAATCAATACAGTCATAAATTACGGGTTATTAAAAAAATTATATAAAAAAAACCTGCTGATTAACAGCAGGTTTTTTTAATTCTATTGATGCAATATTATTCGCCTAATAGTTTCTTAAGGCGCATGAAATTATCATTATCACCTAAAGCACCATATATATTTTTTAATTGTGCAAGAATTCCTTGGTTACCAGGATTTTCTTTAAGAGCATCCTCTAAAATAGTTGCACCCTCCATAAATAAATCATCTTTCTGCTTTTTCAAGGCATCGTACTTAGCAATATCACTTCTTGAATTTCCTAAATTATTCATAGTGTCTATAAGTCCGTTTCCTTCATTAACATACGTAGTTGAAAGATTAAGTAAAGCATTAATATATTTAGGGTTAATTTCTAATGCCCTTGAATACGCCGCTCTAGCCTCGGTTAAATTACCTTGCTCCATATTGATTACACCAATGTTGTACTGTAAATCTGGATTATCAGGTGCCATTTCACTCGCTTTCGACATCATGGTTTTAAACTTTTCTTTATCACCCAATTTGTAATGAAGATTCGCTTCATTCAATAATAAATTTACGTCATCAGGACTACTCTCTCTTGCCATTTTATAAGCCTCAAGAGCCTTATCATCTTGACCAAGTTGTGTATAAATTAAAGCTGTGTTTTTTACAATTTCAGCCTTTTTTGATGGAATCGCTTCATCAACCGGATCACTGTATAAAGGCGATTTAATCAACAAATCGCGTCTATTTTTATCCATAGTTTCAACCTCTCCGGTTTCAGTGTTGGTAGCCTTGTAAGCAATACCGCCACCATCATAACCAACTTCTTGCAATTCATTATACATGCTTAAAGCCTTTTCATAATGCTTTCCGTTTACCGCACTACTTGCTGCATAATAAAGGTAAAGGGTATCTTTAGGACTCATCTTGTAACTTAAATACAATTTATCAGCTGCCTTTTCAAAACTCTTGTTACTATTATCAGTAACTGCTGAATTTACTAAATCAGAGACCATTTTCCCCATCTGCTCTCTTGCATCATTACTGTATTTAACTTTTCCGCTTTTTTCTTCAAGATCGATAACACTTTTCATTGCATCAGCAGCATCTTGATACAAATTGTCTTGACCGTTTGAAGCCATATCAGCAAGAACTTGACCATTTAGAAAGTGGTATTGTGCTTGATATTTATCTTCAGCACCAGAAATTGTTCCTGCAATACTTTCTAAAGCCGTTTTTGCTTCAGCCATTTTACCAGACTTAACAGCCTTATCAGCTGCTTTTAGCTCATTTTTCTGTGCAAATGAAACCACTGATAGGCACATTGCTGAGAGTATTAAAATTCTAGTTTTCATCTTCTTTTAAAATTAAAAATTAAGGTTTACATTATTTATTCTTCTTCAGAACTGTTTTTAGCAGTATCTGATGTTCCTTTATCAATAGCCGTGCCATCTTCTGTGGTTACTTCAATTTCCATAATATCAGTTTCAGCAATTTCATCATCATCTTTCATCACTTTGGCGACTGCAGCAATAGAGTCATTACCTTTTATATTAATGAGTTTAACCCCTTGAGTTGCTCTACCCATAACCCGTAAATCTTCAACGCTCATTCGAATTGCAATACCTGATTTATTAATAATCATTAAATCATCAGAATCAGATACATTTTTGATCGCTACAAGATTTCCTGTCTTTTCAGTAACTGAAATTGTCTTAACTCCCTTACCGCCTCTATTGGTTATACGATAATCATCAATACTCGATCTTTTTCCGTATCCATTTTCTGAAACAACTAATAATTCATCCTCAAAATTGTGTACCGAAACCATCCCAATGACCTCATCGGTTTCACTTGCTAATCGAATACCACGAACACCTGAGGCATTTCTACCCATTGGTCGGGTTTTACTTTCTTCAAAGCGTATCGCCTTACCAGATTTCAAGCCTAAGAATATTTGACTTGTACCTGTTGTTAATTTTGCTTCAAGTAACTCATCTCCTTCACGTATTCCTATCGCATTGATACCATTTTGACGTGGTCTAGAATATTGCTCAAGAGAGGTTTTCTTGACGGTACCTTTTTTGGTGGCCATAATGACATAGTGACTATTCACATACTCTTCATCTTTCAAATCTTGTGTACAAATGAACGCTTTTACCTTGTCATCACTCGAAATACTTATCAAATTTTGAATCGCTCTACCTTTCGAGGTTTTACTACCTTCAGGTATTTCATAAACCCGCATCCAAAAACATTTTCCTTTCTGGGTAAAGAACAACATATACTGGTGGTTGGTACCTACAAATAAATGTTCAAGAAAATCTTCATTTCTTGTTGAAGATGCCTTTTGACCTACACCACCTCTATTTTGAGTTTTATATTCTGTTAATGGAGTTCGCTTAATGTATCCGGCATGAGAAATGGTAATGACAACTTGCTCATTTGGAATCATATCTTCCATGCTTAAATCGCCACCTGCAAAATTAATCTCAGATCTTCTTTCGTCTCCGTACTTCTGCTTAACCTCAAGTAATTCTTCCTTAATAATTTCCATTCTACGATCTTTTCTATCGAGAATGTCTTTTAAGTCAGCAATGGTCTTGATAATTTCATCATATTCTGCACGTAACTTATCTTGCTCTAAACCGGTCAGTTGACGTAGGCGCATTTCAACAATCGCTTTCGCTTGTACTTCTGACAGTTTAAAGCGATTCATCAAATTGGTTTTAGCTTCTTCAGCATTTGAAGAAGCACGAATAATTTTAATAACCTCATCAATATTATCTGAAGCAATAATTAAACCTTCTAAGATATGTGCTCGATCTTCAGCTTTTTTGAGTTCAAAAGTGGTTCTTCGAACAACAACTTCATGTCTGTGCTCAACAAAATAATGAATCATCTCTTTAACGTTCAGAAGTTGTGGTCTTCCTTTAACCAAAGCGATATTATTGACACTAAATGAAGATTGAAGTGCAGTGTACTTATATAATGTATTGAGAACGATGTTTGGAATGGCGTCACGCTTCAAAATATATACAATGCGCATTCCTTTTCTATCAGATTCATCTCTAATAGAGGATATACCTTCTATTTTCTTTTCGTTAACAGCATCAGCTGTCTTTTTTATCATGTCAGCTTTGTTGACCTGATACGGTATTTCAGTGACCACAATACATTCGCGGCCTTGAACTTCTTCAAAAGTTGCCTTGGCACGCATTACAACTCGCCCACGACCTGTATGAAATGCATCTTTAACACCATCATAACCATAAATAATTCCACCTGTTGGAAAATCAGGAGCCTTAATATGTGTTATTAATTCATCAATTTCAATTGCATTATTATCTATGTACGCTACTGTACCATCAATAACCTCAGATAAATTATGGGGAGGCATATTAGTAGCCATACCCACAGCAATACCCGACGCCCCGTTAACCAATAAGTTTGGAATTCTTGCCGGGAGTACGGTAGGCTCTTTTAATGAGTCATCAAAATTTAATTGATGATCTACAGTTTCTTTATCAATATCAGCCAACATATCGTCAGCTATCTTTCGCATTTTGGCCTCAGTATAACGCATTGCTGCCGGACTATCACCATCAATTGAACCAAAATTACCTTGACCATCTACCAACATATAGCGCAAACTCCACTCCTGAGCCATACGCACCATTGAGTCATAAACTGAAGTATCACCATGCGGATGATACTTACCTAAAACCTCACCCACAATACGAGCCGATTTTTTGTGCGAACTTGATGACCGAACCCCAAGTTCATGCATTCCGTAAAGTACACGTCTGTGAACTGGTTTTAAACCATCCCTAACATCAGGTAAAGCACGTGACACAATGACCGACATTGAATAATCAATGTAGGCAGATTTCATTTCATCTTCTATATTAATAGGAATCAATTTTTCACCTTCCGCCATAAAAAAATCTTATCTAAAATAGTTGTTTAAAAAAGTAAGCCAATATACTCAAAATAGAGCCCTTTAACGAAATCAAAGTTTTAATTCTTTAACAATTTATCAACACTTTTTACGTTGTAAATAGTTGCTGATTGTTGATACAATTTTTCAATAAAATGTAATTTTTGTAAAAAACGACCACTAATCTACAATTATTAGGTACAGTATTTGCTCAAGATTGTTCTAGATTTACTAATTTTAGTCTTAATAAGCTTTGATATATGGATGATAATTTTTCCCCAAGAGTTAAAGATGTTATAGCCTACAGCAAAGAAGAAGCTCTAAGGCTTGGTCATGACTTTATTGGCACAGAACATTTGATGCTAGGTTTATTGCGTGATGGCAACGGCAAGGCGATTAGTATACTTGATGCTCTTGATGTTGATTTAGACCATCTGCGTAGAAAGGTTGAGATTTTGAGTCCTTCAAATCCATCTATTTCTGTAGGCGCACAAAAAGATAAGAAAAATCTTCATTTGACGCGTCAAGCAGAGCGAGCCTTAAAAACAACTTTTTTAGAAGCAAAATTATTTCAAAGTTCTTCAATCAACACGGCACATTTATTATTGTGCATTTTAAGAAACGAAAACGATCCAACCACAAAACTCTTACACAAGTTAAAAGTTGATTACGATGGTGTTAAAGATCAGTTTAAGTTTATGATTACTAGTGATGATGATATTGTTGATGCACCTACGGCTGAATCTTTTTCTAGTGAAGGCGATGAGGAGAATGAAAGCAAAGAAAACACTTTTGGTAGCACACCCTCTCCAAAAGGCAATAAAAAATCTAAAACCCCAGTACTTGATAATTTTGGAAGAGATTTAACCAAAATGGCAGAGGAAAATCGTTTAGACCCTGTGGTTGGGCGCGAGAAAGAAATTGAACGTGTTTCTCAAATATTAAGTAGAAGAAAAAAGAATAATCCGCTTTTAATTGGCGAACCAGGCGTGGGTAAAAGTGCCATTGCTGAAGGTTTAGCGCTGCGCATTATCAATAAAAAAGTTTCTCGTATTCTTTATGGAAAAAGGGTTGTAACGCTCGATTTGGCATCTTTAGTTGCTGGCACGAAATATCGTGGGCAATTTGAAGAACGAATGAAAGCGGTCATGAATGAATTAGAAAAAAATGATGATATAATTTTATTCATTGATGAAATACATACCATAGTAGGTGCAGGTGGTGCTACCGGAAGCCTTGATGCTTCAAATATGTTTAAACCAGCATTGGCACGTGGCGAAATTCAATGTATTGGTGCAACCACCTTAGATGAATACAGACAATATATTGAAAAAGATGGGGCTTTAGAACGTCGCTTTCAAAAAGTGATTGTTGAACCAACTTCGGTTGAAGAGACCATTGAAATACTTCAAAATATTAAGGGTAAATATGAAGAACATCATAATGTCGATTATACTGATGAGGCGGTTGTTGCCTGCGTCAAATTGACCAACAGATATATGACTGATCGCTTTTTACCAGACAAGGCTATAGATGCACTAGATGAAGCTGGATCAAGAGTTCATATTGTTAATATGGATGTGCCCAAGCAAATAGTTGACCTTGAAAAGCAACTCGATGATGTTCGCGAGCTAAAAAATAGCGTTGTTAAAAAACAAAAATATGAAGAGGCAGCGAAACTAAGAGATGATGAAAAACGCATTGAAAAAGATTTAGCGTCTGCTCAAGAACGATGGGAAGAAGAAAGCAAGTTGCATAAAGAAATAGTTACTGAAGATAATGTCGCTGATGTTGTTTCAATGATGAGCGGAATTCCTGTCAATAGAATAGCACAGACAGAAAGTAATAAATTGGCAGAATTACCCGAACTCATCAAATCAAATGTAATTGGTCAAGATGAAGCGGTAGCCAAAGTTGCTAAAGCAATTCAAAGAAATAGAGCAGGACTTAAAGACCCGAACAAACCTATTGGTTCATTCATATTTTTAGGTCAAACTGGGGTTGGAAAGACGCAATTAGCCAAGGTATTGGCAAAGGAGTTATTTGACTCTGAAGATGCACTCATCAGAATTGACATGAGTGAATATATGGAGAAATTTGCCATCTCAAGATTGGTAGGTGCACCTCCAGGTTACGTCGGTTATGAAGAAGGTGGGCAATTAACTGAAAAGGTAAGAAGAAAACCGTATTCGGTAATCTTACTTGATGAGGTTGAAAAAGCGCATCCGGATGTATTTAATATGTTACTACAGGTGCTTGATGATGGGTATTTAACTGATAGTTTAGGTCGTAAAATAGATTTTAGAAATGCAATCATTATCATGACTTCAAATATTGGCGCACGTCAATTAAAAGATTTTGGTCAAGGTGTAGGTTTCGGAACTGCTGCTAAAAAGAATCAAGCTGATGCACATCAGAAAAGTGTGATTGAGAACGCGCTTAAAAAAGCATTTGCTCCTGAGTTTTTAAATCGAATTGATGATGTTATCGTTTTCAACGCCCTTGAAAAAGAGGATATCAATAAGATTATAGATATTGAATTAGTTAAGCTTTTTGCACGTATCAAAGATTTAGGATACGAGTTAAAATTGACGAATGCAGCAAAAGATTACATTGCTGAAAAAGGTTTTGACAAACAGTATGGCGCTAGACCACTTAAAAGAGCAATTCAAAAGTATATTGAAGACAGCCTTGCTGAAGAAATTGTAAATTCAAAGTTACATGAGGGCGATACCATAACAATGGATCTTGATAAAAAGAAAGAAGAGCTAACTATAAAAATTAAAAAAGATTCTAAGCCCACCAAAAATGTAGATAAGAGCTAAATTTTAACAAGAAATACAATCACAAAAGAGTCCCTTAATTCGGACTCTTTTTTTTTGCCTTTCATTGACTATATATACAATACAATCTACTTTATATTCAATTTTTACCGTATGAACGATAAATTGGTCATTAATCTAATATATTTCACCTAAAATGACTAACCGCCTACTTTCGTTCAAGAGAATGAAAATGAGATAATGAAATTGGGTCAACCGAATAAAAAAATAGTAGTACGTGAGTATCGATTAGATTTTGGTACCGTACATGTTTACGAAGATTACATAGTTACAATTTTTGATGAAGGAATTACGGTAACTTTAGAAAGAGCGTATCAAATTATAGGTATTTCAGAAATACATTTCAGAGATAAAAAATTTGGATTCATTAGTATGCGTAAAAACTCATATGCCGTAGATCCTACTGTATATGATTATTTCAGACAAATGAAGAATTTAAAGGCTTTCGCCATAGTCTCTTTAAAAGAAATAGATATGCACAACTTTAAAATTGAAAAAATGTTCTACAAAAAAGAAATGAAGTTTTTTATAGAATATGATAACGCTGTTATTTGGGTTAAGCGAAAAATAAGGGCAGCAAAATAAAAGTATTGAATTGGCGAACGATTAAAAGCTCAAAACTTTCGTTTTGAGCTTTTTTGTTTTTCATTACTGTTGCTGATTTTCTTGCTCGGCTTGTGCCTCTTGGGGTGGTTCAGGTTCTTTAAACAAATCAATAAATGCCATACCAATACCATCAATAATATCTGTGGCCGTTAATGCCTGATAGCCTGTTTGCTCAACCACAATATCGCCGGCTTTGCCGTGTAGATACACCCCAAAAATGGTTGCTTTTAAAGGTTCATAACCTTGAGCAATGAGTCCTGAAATAATTCCGGTAAGTACGTCGCCACTACCTGGTGTTGCCATCCCAGGGTTGCCTGTAGTATTTACATAACCAATTCCCTTATAAATGGTAATGCTATGAGCGCCTTTTATAATCAAAATACAATCATACTTTTTAGAAAATGCTTTTGCCTTTTTTAATTTATCAAAGTCATCCTTCCATTTTCCAATGAGCCCTTTTAACTCTTTTGGGTGTGGCGTTAAAATCGATTGCGGTTTCAACTTTTTAAGTAGCTCCTTATTTTCTGCCAACATATTTAATCCATCGGCATCAATAACCAATGGCAACTTATTTCTATCAAGAAAATCTGAAAATGCTTTTACAGTTACTTCTTCTGTACCCATACCAACCCCTAGCCCAATAACAGTGGGTTCGAAATCAAATTCAATTTTCTCAATAACATTTACCCCATTTACTATACTCATGGCCTCTGGCAATGCCGTTTGCAATGGCACATAGCCACATTCGGGCGTATAAGCCGTTACCAAACCAACACCTGAATTGAGACACGCTCGAGCTGATAATTGAACAGCTCCAATCCGTCCTTTGCTACCACCTATTATAAGGGCGTGACCAAAAGTGCCTTTGTGTGCATATTTTTCTCTGGGGATGTAAAACGGAAGCACATCATGCTTGCCAATTAAATTATAATCCGTTTCAGTGTTTATTAAATATTCAGGATCTAAACCGATGTCTAAAACTTCCCATTGTTGAACATATTTACCAGTTTCCGGAAGAAAAAATACCAGCTTCGGTGTTTGAAAACTCAAGACAAAATTTGATTTAATCACGGCTTTTTCATCCTCTGGAATTCTATCTGTATACAAACCTGATGGAATATCAACTGATAGAATAAAAGCTTGAGATTCATGTAAATTGTGCATTAGCTTAACCACCCAAGCAGCGGGTGCTCTATTCAAACCAATTCCAAATATAGCATCAACAATAATATCATCCTTACCAATTGCTGGGAGATCACATGAAGAGTCTAAAAATTCTGGCCATATTTTTCGTTGCTTTATACGCTCTAAATTGATTAAAAAATCTTTTGACCGCTTTTTACTGTAATTCACAACATACACAGCAATGTTATACCCGTGTTCTTGTAAATGTCTTGCAAGGGCAATACCATCACCACCATTATTACCAATACCACAAAATAAATGAATCTTAACAGGTGCGCCTTGCATGCGCATGTGGAGCCAGTTAAAAATTTGAACTGCAGAGCGTTCCATCAACACCTCACTTGAAATTTGTTGTTTTTCTACAGTAAATTCATCAGCGGCATAAATTTGTTCTGCACTTAATAACTTCATAATTTTTGTTGCGTTTTAATTAGCAATTTCGGCTCAAATCTAAAAATCAATAATTCAATATAGCTTTTAATGGCGAATCGTTAAAAATTCAACCTAAGATTTGATTAGGGTGTCAAAAGTACTACTTTTACTACTTTAATAGACGCATGCAATTCAATAAACCGCAAATAGAATCTAACCTTTCTACTTCTAATGGCTGTACATTTACAACTGCCAATAAAACCCCTTTGGGGTAATTTGCGCTATATCACATCCGTTTTGCCCCTTTGGGCCTTTTTCAAGAAAATTTTATTTTAATTCAATGACATGAAAGTCTTAAAATTTGGTGGTTCTTCTGTTGCCACTGCACAAAATATAACCTTAGTTAAAAATATTGTAGCCGCAAGTGTTACCGATAATAAAACCATGGTGGTTGTTTCTGCCTTAGGAGGTGTAACGGACGCATTGTTAAAGGCGGCACAAGAGGCTTCAAAACATGACAAAACTTATCTAACAACAGTTAGAGAAATTGAAAAAAGACATTTAGAAACGGTTAAAGCTTTAATAACTGTTCAAAATCAAAGTGCAATCTTAAGCAAAATTAAAAGTGAATTAAACACTTTAGAAAACCTATTAGAAGGGGCTTTTTTAATTGGGGAAATTACGCCGCAATTATCTGATAAAATTGTTAGCTATGGCGAAATGCTTTCTTCGTTTATTATCTGTGAATATTTTAAGCAAGAGCAGTTAGATGCAGTTCATCTTGACAGCCGTGAATTGATTATTACCAATGAGGTAAATGAAAAAGCAGCCGTTAATTTTAAGACTACAAATGCCAATTGTCAGAAATATTTCAAAGATACTCAACACAACATCATTGTTGCCGGTGGCTTTATTGCTTCTTCTGAAAATGGTAACCCCACTACTTTAGGTCGTGGTGGATCTGATTATACGGCCGCCATTTTTGCGGCTGCCACTAATGCAGAAAAGTTACAAATATGGACAGATGTTAGTGGCATGTTTACCGCAAACCCGAAATTAGTAAAACAAGCTAAAGCCATTACTCATATATCCTATGAAGAGGCAATGGAATTATCTCATTTTGGAGCTAAGGTGCTATACCCGCCCACCATTCAACCTGTCTTAGCCAAAGGTATTCCCATCGAAATAAAAAATACATTTAAACCTGATGATAATGGTACTGTTATTACCAAAAACCAAAATGAAAATGGTAAGACTGTTCGCGGCATTAGTCACATAGAAAATATTGCCCTTTTATCATTAGAAGGACCAGGAATGGTAGGTATACCAGGTATTTCAAAACGATTTTTTGAAGTACTATCGCACGCAGAGATTAGTGTAGTATTAATCACCCAAGCCTCATCAGAACATTCTATTTGCGTAGGTCTTTCAGCAAATGATATTAATAAAGCAGTTACAATTGTTAACACGGCTTTTGAATATGAAATTGAACGTGAAAAAATAAAACCTGTTATCGCCGAGCAGGACCTAGCAATTATTGCACTCGTAGGTGACAACATGAAAAGTCATCAAGGTTTAAGCGGAAAAATGTTTAGCACACTTGGTAAAAACAATGTTAATTTACGAGTTATTGCGCAAGGAGCATCTGAACGAAATATATCAGCTGTTATCAAAAAAGAAGATGTAAAAAAAGCATTGAATGCTTTACATGAAGAATTTTTTGAGGAAAATATCAAACAGTTGAATCTTTTTGTCATGGGAGTTGGAAATGTTGGAGGCAAATTTTTGAATCAAATCGCACAACAAAATAATTTCCTAAAAGAAAATCTAAAACTAAACATAAGAGTCACTGGCATATCAAATTCTCGAACCATGGTTTTTGATGAAGAGGGAATTCCGTTAAACAATTGGGAGAAAAAATTAGCTGCTGGCGAAAAAGCAGATAAAGAAAAATTCTTTAACAAAGTAAATCAGTTGAATTTTCGCAACAGTATTTTCGTTGACAATACAGCAAGTGCAGAAGTATCTGAAACGTATAGTGACTATTTAGGTAATAGTATTTCGGTAGTGACCTGTAATAAAATAGCCTGTTCTTCGGCCTATGCAAACTATCAAAATTTGAAATCATTAGCGCGCAGTTATAATGCTCCGTTTCTCTTTGAGACGAACGTAGGAGCTGGTTTACCCATAATTGACACCTTAAAACATTTGATTGCGTCAGGTGATGAGATTTTGAAAATTCAAGCTGTTTTATCAGGAAGCCTGAATTTTGTTTTTAATAATTTCAGTGATCAAAGTACATTTCATGATATTGTTAAGCAAGCACAAGAAGAAGGCTATACTGAACCTGACCCAAAGATCGATTTAAGCGGAGTTGATGTAATGCGAAAGATATTGATTTTGGCAAGAGAAAGTGGCCATAAATTAGAATTGAATGCCATTGAAAACAAGTCTTTTTTACCTCAAGAAAGTTTAGATACTGACAATAATGAAGACTTTTTTGAGAGTCTTAAAAAGTATGAAGCTGATTTTCAGAAATTATACATAGATGCGAAAGTAAAGGGTAGTAAGTTAAAATATGTTGCTCAATTTGAAGATGGAAAGGCAAGTGTAGGCTTGCAAGAAATTGCAAAGGGACATGATTTTTACAATCTAGAAGGAAGCGATAATATTGTTTTATTTTACACTAAAAGATACCCAAATCAACCAATGATTATAAAAGGAGCAGGTGCTGGTGCAGATGTTACTGCTTCGGGTATCTTTGCAGATATTATAAGGATTGGAAATTTTTAGGCCCCACCCCTAAATCCCCTCCCAAAAGGGAGAGGGGACTTTTAATTCCCTCCTAAAAAGAGGAACTTAAAGAAGGTGTAGCTTCTTTTAGAGATAACAAAATGAAAAACGAAATAAAAATATTTTGTCCGGCAACCATTGCTAATATCTCCTGTGGGTTTGATGTGCTTGGTGTTGCTTTAGATTCTGTAGGTGATGAAATGGTGGTTCGTAAAACTTCTGAAAAAGGAATCCGAATTATAAAAATAGAAGGGCAAGATTTACCACTGGACACATTACAAAACGTTGCCGGCGTAGCAGGTTTAGCTCTTTTAGATGCAACTAATTATGAAGGTGGATTTGAAATTGAAATATATAAAAAAATTAAAGCAGGTAGTGGTATTGGTAGTAGTGCTGCTAGTTCTACAGGTGCCGTTTGGGCAATGAATGAACTGCTAGAAAAACCTTTTTCAACATTAGAACTTGTAAAATTTTCAATGGAAGGGGAAAGATTGGCAAGCGGTGTAGCACATGCTGATAATGTTGCCCCTGCCCTATTTGGTGGTTTTACCTTAGTTAGAAGTTATACCCCTTTAGATGTAATTACGATTCCGAGTCCAGAGGAACTTTTCGCAACCATAATTCATCCTCAGATTGAAGTAAAAACGGCAGACTCAAGAAAAGTTTTGAAAACCAGTATTTCATTAGCCGATGGTATAAAACAATGGGGCAATGTTGGGGGGCTAATCGCTGGACTCTTTAAAAATGACTATGATTTGATCGGCCGTTCTCTCGAAGATCATATTGTTGAACCTATTCGATCTATTTTGATTCCTGGGTTTAATGAAGTAAAATCATCTGCCTTAAAAGCAGGTGCCTTAGGCAGTGGAATATCAGGTTCAGGTCCTTCAATTTTCGCACTCAGCAAAGGAAAAGAAACGGCTAAACAAGTTGCAAAAGCAATGAAAGAAGTATATAAAAATGTAGGCATAGAGTATGAAGTACATGTTTCGAAAATCAATACAGAAGGAATACGAAAGATTGGAAAAGGACTGATGGCGAATGACTAATAGCGGATGATTAAATTAATACAGATGGAAAAGTTTAAATTCGAGAAGCTCAAAATTTGGCAGAAAGCGATGGAGTTTGGAGAAGTCATTGATAAACTAGCATTAAACTTTCCTGCAAGAGAAAAATTTAATTTAGCTTCTCAAATTTGCAGAGCTGCTGATTCTGTCGCTCTACATATTTTGTTAGGCTCGATAAGACAATCGAATCTAGAACAAAGAAAAACTTCTGTCAATTTTACAAAACAATGAACTTTTACAGCCTAAATAAAAAAGCCCCAGAAGTATCTTTTAAAGATGCTGTTATCAAAGGAATAGCGCCTGACAGAGGACTTTATTTTCCAGAAAGTATTACACCTTTGCCTGATTCATTTTTCAAAAACATTGAAGAACTTTCGAATCATGAAATTGCCTTTAATGCGATACATCAATTTGTTAGTGACGAGATTCCGAATGACCAATTAAGAGAAATCATAGCTAATGTACTTGACTTTGATTTTCCCATCGTTGAGATTGAAGACAATGTTGCAACCCTTGAATTATTCCACGGCCCAACTATGGCATTTAAAGATGTTGGGGCACGTTTTATGGCAAACTGTCTTGGATATTTCTCAGAAGGTTCTGAAAATGAAGTAACAGTTTTAGTGGCCACCTCAGGAGATACTGGCGGTGCTGTAGCTAATGGTTTTTTAGGAGTAAAAGGGGTTAATGTAGTCATTCTCTACCCTAGCGGTAAGGTCAGTGAAATTCAAGAGAGACAGTTAACCACCCTAGGGCAGAATATCACGGCTTTAGAAGTTGATGGTACTTTTGATGATTGTCAAAAAATGGTAAAAACAGCTTTCTTAGACGAAGAATTGCTTAGTCAGATGCAATTGACCTCAGCTAATTCTATTAATGTCGCGCGATGGCTACCACAGTTATTCTACTTTTTATTCGCGTACAAACAGGCAAAATCAAAGGGAAAGGAAATTGTCTTTTCAGTACCTAGTGGTAATTTCGGAAATATTTGTGCCGGTTTGGTAGCGCAGAAATTAGGCCTACCCGTTAATCATTTCATTGCCGCAACCAATGTAAATGACACGGTTCCTGAATTTATGAAAACAGGAGAATACAAGCCTAAGCCTTCAACCGCTACCATTTCAAATGCTATGGATGTTGGCGATCCAAGTAATTTTATTAGAATTAGACATTTGTTTGAAGATGATTTTGAAGCCTTATCTAAACACCTTTCGTCATTCACTTTTTCAGATGAAGAAACTAAAGAGGCGATGAAAAGAATTTACAAAGATTCAGAATATATTGCTGACCCCCATGGTGCAGTGGGTTACTTGGGCTTAAAAAACTACCAAGAAAAGCATCCTAACACCTACGGGATCTTTTTAGAAACAGCACATCCTGTTAAATTTTTAGATGTTGTAGAAGATGTAATTCAAGAAAAATTAAGTATTCCGCCACAAATTCAAAAAGTGATGGATAAAGAAAAAATATCCGTAGAAATCAAAACCTATGACGATTTAAAATTGCACCTCTT
>CAZKQM010000058.1:0-17910 GCA_964554895.1 uncultured Maribacter sp.
ATAATTCCTTCCTCTGAAAGATGTAAATAAGACTGATAAAAACAATAAATATAAATTTAGTTTTTACTTGAAGAACGATATTCTTTTTTATCAATTACAATCTTCGCTATAATTTCTCTTAAAATCTCTGAAGTTCCACCTCCAATAGGCCCTAATCTACTATCTCGTAATAAGCGTGCCATGGGGTATTCTTCAATATAACCGTAACCCCCTAAAAACTGCAAGCATTCATTAGCAACCTCATCGGCCATTTTAGTAGAACGCAACTTTGAGATAGTTGCTTCTTTCACAACATAAACGCCTTGTTCCATTTTATAGGCTACTGAATAATTATACTCTTTGCACATATCTAAATCTGCATACAAATCTGCAATACGGTGTCTTAAAGCTTGGTATTGATTTATTTTCTTGCCAAAGGTTTCACGTTCTGACATATATTGAAGTGCATATTCTAAAGCATACTCTGATCTTGAATGCGCATTAATACCCATTACCAAACGTTCAAGGGCAAAAGCCTCCATGATATATGCAAAACCTTTTCCTTCTGCACCCAAAATATTTTCTACCGGCACCTCAACATTATCAAAAGCTAATTCTGCGGTATCTGATGCACGCCATCCTAATTTGTCTAACTTATTTGCAGTAACACCTTTACTGTTTCTATCAACCACCAAAATGCTTATACCTTTATTACCTGCCTCGGGGTATGTCTTTGCTGCAATTACCATGTAGTCGCAATAGACACCATTAGTGATAAAAGTTTTAGAACCATTTAAAACAAAGACATCTCCTTTTTTGACCGCTGTAGTTCGCATACCAGCAACATCACTACCGCCAAAAGGTTCGCTTACGCCCAAACAACCTACTTTCTCTCCAGTCACACTGGGTTCTAAATAGTTTTTTTTAAGCGCTTCACTTGCATTTTTTTTCAAATGGGTCATGGCTAAATAAGCATGTGCCCACATAGCCGCAGCAAAACCACCTGAATTTATTCTTTGAAGCTCTTCTAAAAAAATTACAGTATAAAATAAATCAAGCCCAAGACCACCGTCTTCTTCAGGAATTGCCAAACCAAAAAATCCCATCTCGCCAAATTTTTGCCAAATGAAACGTTCAATCGTACCGGTTTTCTCCCATTTTTCAATGTGTGGAGAAACTTCTTTTTTTAAAAATTCTTTGAGACTTTCTCTAAATAATTGATGTTCTTCAGTGAAGTACATACTGTGCATACCCTTAATCTTTTAATGACAAATATAAAACTATTCTATCTATCTTTTCGGTGGGAAAACCATCAACTGCTGTTAATTCATTGAACGAATTAAACTTTCCGTTTTTTTCTCGATACGCTACTATCTCTTGAGCAACATCATACCTTATGTAGATTAATTTAACCAGCTGACTAACAGATGCTGTATTAATATTTATTTTTTTTACTACTGGTGTACTTAATACCTTAAATCTTTTTAAGAGCCGGTCAGCAACATCAACTTCTAAACCGTAAACATCAAACAATTGCTCTTGCACTAAAAAGCCTCCTAAGCGATCCCTAAATTTGACTATTCTGGTCGATAACTTTTTACCAATGCCATTGATTACTTGTAAATCTTTGACGGTAGCTTTATTTAAATCAAAAATTTCAATTTTTTCAACAGAATAATTTAATTCTTTTTGATTTTTTAGATTTGTTTTAGTCCATTCCGGAAATTTAAAAAAGCGCGCAAATGTATTTAATAAGGAGTCTGAAATTTGAGTAACGACTTGAAATTCTTCAATTGAATTCACAAATTTGCCTGTAGTGCGAAAGGCGTGAAGTCTATCAATTTCTTCAACTGACATGCCTAAAGTATAACCTTTATAATCGGTTATAAAATTGGGGTTAAAAGGATAAAGGGTTATCGTATCTTTTCTTAAAACAAGCTGTTTCAAAGAATCTACCCGCTCTTGACTTTTTGAAGCCAAATTCAATGCATTCTTTTCATGCGAAGGAAAAGAACGAAAGAAAAAATAACCTAATTGAATTGAAACTATTAAGAATAGTAAAAAGAAAATCCCACTTCGTTCTTGTTTATTGAACTTGAAGTGGGATTTAAAATTTTTCAACTAAATACTATTTGAAATTAGCTTTTATGTCAGCCATATATTTACTTAATTCCTCACGAACTTTAGGGAATAGGAATAGTAAACCAATCATGTTCGGGAACACTAGTGCTAAGATCATCGCATCTGAAAATTTGATTACTGCGTCTAAAGTGGCAGCAGCTCCTATTACCACGAATAATAAGAATAACACTTTGTATACCGTATCGGCTGTTTTACCTCTTCCGAATAAATACTTCCAAGATTGTAATCCATAATAAGACCACGATATCATTGTTGAAAACGCAAACATTATTATCGCGATGGTAAGGACATATCTAAATCCAGGTATTACCGAATCATAAGCCATTGATGTCAAATCAACACCTCCAACGTAGGTTTGAGAATCATTTAAAAGAACAGTACTTCCTACAGCATTACCATAATCGAAGGCTCCGGCATCCATATTAAAGAAAATAATTACCAATGCTGTCATTGTACATATAACTACAGTATCTATAAATGGTTCTAACAATGCAACTACCCCTTCACTTGCTGCATATTTTGTTTTTACTGCCGAATGTGCAATTGCAGCTGAACCAGCTCCCGCTTCATTTGAGAATGCTGCTCTTTGGAATCCTACTATTATGACACCAACTACACCACCGATTCCGGCTGCTGGAGTAAACGCTCCTGAAAAAATCATTCCAAAAGCATCTCCTACATATTCTATATTCGCAAAAATGATAACTAGTGAAGCTAATACATAAATACCAGCCATGAAAGGAACTATTTTTTCCGTTACGCTAGCAATTTTTTTGATTCCACCTATAATAACTATACCGACCAAAATTGCCATTACCACTCCGATAATAACACCAACGGCCCCACCTTCCAAATTAAACATAGTAGTTAATTGAACTGCCGCTTGGTTCGATTGAAATGCGTTTCCACCTCCGAAAGAAGCACCAACACATAGTACTGCAAAAATTATCGCAAGAACTTTACCCAAACCTTTCATTCCTCTTTCATTCAAGCCCTTTGATAAATAATACATGGGGCCACCATAGACCGTACCGTCAGGTCCTACATCTCTATATTTTACACCCAATGTACATTCAACAAATTTTGTGGACATACCTATAAGTCCGCAAACAATCATCCAGAATGTAGCTCCTGGTCCACCAAGAGCAATAGCCACTGCTACCCCAGCAATGTTACCAAGACCAACAGTACCTGAAACTGCGGTTGCTAAAGCTTGGAAATGACTAACCTCCCCATCTTTACTTTCATCTCTAATAGTATCGGGCAAATCGCCATCCACAACATTAACATCAGATTTTTCAACACCATGATCATCCATCTCATCATATTTGCCTCGCACTGTGTTTATGGCCAAACCAAATTTTGATATTCCTGGAACCTGAAAATAAATGGTAAAGAAGGTTGCACCCAAAATCAATAGGATAAGTACTATTGGCATATCATAACCTGCAATGTTAATAGGTGTTAGAACGGTGTTCTCCCACCAGGTCGCAAAAGGCATAAATGCATCATTAACTTTTTCATCAAGTCCTTTTTCTGATGCTTCTTGAGCTAGAGTTATTAATGGCAAAAACAAGGCTAAAATGGTAAGAAGACGATACTTCATAATTATAATTTTGGTTTAATTTTTGGTTCAGTTAGCGCTCAATATCCTAAAAATATGCAACACAATCAAGCAATATTCATAAATTAACTTAGATAAGATGAAACATTTCGTTTAGTTTCTTGATTTGTTCAGGTCGTCCTAAAACAATTACTTTACTTTTAGGTTGTATTTCTATATCTGCCTCAGGGTTGATGATATATTCTCCATCAGGGGCAATATATCCTATAATTGTACAGCCAGTTTTTTTTCTGAGATCTAAATCACGAATTGAATTACAATTCTTATACCCTTCAATATCCTCAATGGTTACTTCTTCAAGATTTGTAGTATGTTCGCCTTCCAAAGAAAGTTTATCCATAAAAGTGATTAAATCAGGCATTACCACTAACGAAGCCATATGATCACCACCAATTTTGTCAGGCATAATTACTTTATTCGCTCCTGCCAAGAATAATTTTTTTTGTGAACTAATGTATGATGCTCTACTGATAATAAAAATGTTTTGATTTAATTGTCTTGCAGATAATACTACAAACAAATTCGAAGCATCATCAGCCATGGCACCAATCAAGTATTGCGCTTTTTTAATACCCGATTCTATCAAAATTTCATCTTCACTGGCATCCCCTTCAATAAACAAAATATCATTTTCATACTTTGAGACCACATCGCTATCTTTTTCAATAACTACAAATGGCTTGTTGTATGCTTTTAATTTTTCAGCTGCTTGCATTCCGTTTCTACCAAAACCGCAAACAACAACATGGTTAGTTAAACTTTTAATTTTATTTTTCACTTTTCTCTTTTTTAAAAGTTGCAAAGAATTTCTTCCTAAAAGATATTCTGATAACACGGCAATAGCAAAACCAAGAATAAAAACACTTGCTAAGATTAAAAATACTGTAAAAATTTTAGCGGTATCATCTAAAGGCTGAACTTCTTTAAAGCCTACCGTTGCCATGGTAATGATGGTCATATACAAAGCATCGACCCAAGTATAATTCGAGATATAACGGTAGCCTAAAACTCCAATAAGTACAACTGCAAATACTAATGAAATTGCAAGGTAAATTTTAGATCTTGAAAGTTTTATCATAGATTATAAGTCAAAGACAGAGGTTCTTTTTTGATAAATCAAGTCTTTTATTTTGAGCCAGAATGCCAGAAACATATATAAAGCAAAGCCAAAGCCAACGGTTACAAATGTGATGTAAATAAATGAAGTTCTAACCACACGTGTTCGAATACCCGTTCTTTCAGCGATACGTCGACACACCTCAAATCCTCGCTTTTGAAAATAGTATAATATAGTAAAGAATAAATTCAAAGTTGAAAATTTAAAATGAACCGTTTTAGTATTCTAAAATTAATCATTTACATTCAATAAAACACCACCTACTGCACATTGAAGGCATTTATTTTTTGAACAATATTCATTGTATAACTGAATGAGTGCTTGACTATCTTTAGCATGGTCAACCGCAACACCTATTTTTATAAAATTTGAAATAATCGAATTGTTTTCTCTTTTTATAGCAGCCATAATTGTGATAAGTTCTTCATCAATATTGTTTCCTGTCTTTTTTGAATGATGAAATTTAATGGGTAAGATGGTATTAATTACCAAGAGATCAATAAATTTCTTTGAAATAGTTTTGTTGCTTTTTTTGGATGTTTTGCCAAAAGTAAAATGCGTAGTCCAATAATGACTTGCTTTCACAGTAAACAAATCATAAAATTCTTCAAGGCTTTTCGCTTTTATTATTTTGTCAAAAAGATTTTTTTCTTTGGTAAATAAATTAGCTAATTGTGATAACCTGATTGTTGGAAAATTTGGCGGTCTTAGTTTAAAAAAAGAAGGTTTGACTACACCTATTGATTCTAATCTGAATTTATTTTTCAAATAGCCATACTCTCTTTTTAGCTCCAAATAATAGGTGTCAAGGTATTCATCTTCTTCTAATAAATGTACCATACCGTAAAAAACACTTTCTAATTTAAGAACAGAATCAGATAATTTTCGAACCACTGAAAAGTCGAGTGCCTCATACAAACTAACAAAAGAATCTTTGTTAATCTTTAGGCCAAAATTTTTTAGCAAGGTTTTAAAAAAAACAGCTTCCCAATCATTTTTTGATGCAGTAAGTAAGACTTCTATTTCATTAGATTTATTTTCAAGCCGTTCAAAGTATAGTCTTTCAATCCAGTTGTGCAAAATGAAGTTATTAACCTGATTTATTTCACTTTCACAATTAATAAATTGAGAATTATTAGCGTTTAGAAGCCTTTGATATGAATTTAATAAAGCCTCTGAAACATAATTCTTGAGTTCTAATGTGGGTATTTCAGTTCTATCTTTTCTGAATACTGAAACATCATCTTGCCACACTACGTGCAGAATGACGTTGTTATAATTGGCATCTTGTTCATGCTGATGCGCATACCAATCAGAAGAATTACGATGAATTTCAACGTTACCCGCCCAAAGTTGCTCGTTAATAGTAACTTTAGCATTGAAAAAATCTGGGCCTGCAAGATGATTATGTAAACCAACCTCCGAAATTACGACGGACTCATTATTGGTTGTACGCAAATTTGAAAGTGGTAGTTTTTTGTATTTCCATATAAAATGTAATAGGTCTTCTCGCATTGAAATTCCTGTTAAAAATTAAATGTAAGAAAAAGTCTACTTTATATTTAAAAAGAAGAATGAAATTTTTAGAAAGTATTTTGAGATCAATATTTATATCTGTGTTTCCGGCAAGTGCTCTAATGGTACTTATATATTCTATCTTTCAGATAATTGAAAAGGGCCTATCAATAGATCAATTAAGTGTTTTTCTTATATCAGGAAGCATCGTCTTTTTCTTTGCTGGCATTTTTATTATCCCAAGAGCGAGAACCGATAAAAATTTAAAATCATATTCGCTGGTGGTAATCCTTGCGTTTGCAATTCTAGTTTTTAGAAGTTTTTTTACAACATTTAATAAAGAATTAATTGGCGTTGCATCAATTTTAACCATAGCTTGGATGTTTTACCTTATTTGGTATTCAAAATTTAATAGTAGAGCCAATAAAAAACTAGAGGTTGGTCAACAATTAGAAGAGTTTCAACTTGAAAATACGAATAAGAAAAAAGTCTCATCAACTTCATTCATTGGACAACACAGTATTTTTCTTTTCTATCGTGGCAATTGGTGCCCTTTGTGTATGGCACAAATTAAAGAAGTTACCACACAATATAAGATGCTAGAAGAACTTGGTGTGAATACAGTATTGGTAAGTCCGCAACCTCACAAACAATCAAAAAAACTCGCTGATAAATTCAAGCTGAATTTTCATTTTTTGGTTGATTACAAAAACAAAGTGGCAAAACAATTAGGTATACTAGCTAAAAATGGTATACCGGCTGGTTTTCAAATATTGGGTTATGAAAGTGATACGGTGCTCCCCACGGTAATAATTACCAATACCAAAGGCCAAATTATCTTCTCTGATTTAACTGACAATTATAGGATAAGACCAGAACCAGACTCATTTTTAAAAATAATAAGAGCCTCAATTGAATAGTCATTTAGTAGGAGATTATAGTTAAGCAACCTCACCTTCCCAATTCATGAAACCCCCTTCAAGGTTATAGGCATTTTCAATACCTACACTATTCATAATTGCGCAAGCTTGACCGCTTCGATTACCGCTTCGGCAGTAAACAAAATAGCTTTTTGATTTATCTAATTTTTCAAGTTCTTCAAGAAAACCTGGTCCTAAATAAATGTCAATATTAGTTGAATCCGGAATTCTTCCTTCTGCCACTTCATCTTCGGTTCTAACATCTAATATAAAAGCATTATCGTCTTGCTTCAATTGAGTAGTCCATTCCTCTTGCGTTAAATCTGCCATTTAATTATAATTTTAATGTCATTCCCCTGAAAAGGGGAATCTTTTCTTTTTAATCATCATTTCCATCAACATGAGAATCCTCATATTCATTGTGTCAAAATTACAATTTCCATTCCAAAGTCAATCCATATTTTTTTAACAAAACTTTATTTAATTATTTCTTTGATAAGTTAGTATAAGAACATACATTTGTATATACAATTATTGTAGCTACATGAATGTTGAAGAAATTTTAAAGACTGAAAAAGAGATTCCGCTTGAAAGCAGAACCCTTATTCATTTTATGTTGGTCAACAATAAAATAACTGAAGGGTTTTCTTCAGTACTAAAACCGTTTGATGTTTCATTACAACAGTTCAATGTTCTTAGAATTTTAAGAGGCCAAAAAGGAAAGCCAGCAAATCTTTCAACGCTCAATGAAAGAATGGTAACCAAAATGAGTAATACAACGCGTTTGGTTGACAAGCTAATTATAAAGGGGTTTGTGAGCCGTATAACTTGTCCGTCAAACCGAAGAAAAGTAGAAATAAGCATAACACCAGAAGGTAAAAAGGTGTTGAAAAAAATAGATTCTCAAATAGCGAAAGCAGAAAAGAATATCTTAAAAAATATTTCATCAAAAGAGCTAGAACAACTCAACAACCTATTTAATAAATTTTAATATGAATTCATATTTAAAGAGCTTGAAATGGCGATACGCCACGAAAAAATTTGATGCTTCTAAAAAAGTAAATAAACACGATTTAGATATTTTACTTGAATCTATGCAATTAACCGCTTCATCATACGGATTGCAACCTTATCATTTTTTTGTGGTTACTGATATTGAGATTCGTAAAAAATTACTAGCCGTTTCTTGGGGTCAAACACAAATTGTTGATGCCTCTCATTTAATTATTCTTGCTAGTAAGACTGAT
Source organism: uncultured Maribacter sp. (assembly GCA_964554895.1). Lineage (GTDB taxonomy): Bacteria > Bacteroidota > Bacteroidia > Flavobacteriales > Flavobacteriaceae > Maribacter_C. The sequence continues at coordinate 8,545 of CAZKQM010000058.1, forward strand.
GTCGATGCTGATTGGATTGATTCCTACTTAAAAAATGTAAGCAATACTCGAAATATTCCAACAGAAGGACTGCGACAATATGCTGAATTTATGAAATCAAAAATTTTAGCATCTTCACAAGAAGAACAAGAAGAATGGGCTGCCAAACAAAACTACCTAGTATTAGGTAATTTACTATCAGCCGCAGCAAATTTAGAAATAGACACGTGTCCGATGGAAGGTTTTGAACCCGATGCTTATAACCAAATATTAGGTTTAACTAAAAAAGGGTTAACTGCCACTCTTGTTGCTGCAATTGGGTATCGTTCTTCTGATGACGAAACACAGCACTATGCTAAAGTGCGACAAGCAAAACATGAATTAATTACACATATATAAATTTTTAAATACTAATTATTAATCAAAAATTCTCAAAAAATTGAGAATAAAACTAAATTACATTTTATGAAAAAGACAATATTAAGTATCGTTTTAGCAACAGTTTTTAGCTTAAACGCAACGGCAACAACTCCAGTTGATGGCGAAAAGAAAGAAGTAAATACTGAAACGAGTTCAGTAGAATGGAAAGGTTACAAATTTGCTGGTTCACATAATGGTTCTATAGCGCTTCAATCAGGATCACTACTATTTGATGATAACAAATTAACAGGCGGCGAGTTTGTTGTTGATATGACAAGCATCACAGTTACTGATCTGGAGGCTGGTAAAGGAAAAGAGAAATTAGAAGGTCACTTAAATGCCGATGATTTTTTTGGCACTGCAAATCACGCTACCTCTAAGTTAGTTTTCACAGACGTTAAAGCCTCAGGTAAAAATTCTTATGAAGTCACAGGAGATTTAACCATAAAAGGAATTACCAAATCAATTACCTTTGATGTATCAGTGTACGGAAGCAAAGCGACAGCAACGATGAAAATTGATAGAACAAATTACGACATTAAATATGGTTCAACCCTTTTTGGAGCCGCAGCAGATAAAGCAATCTATGACGAGTTTGACCTGGTGGTAGATTTAGAATTTTAATAGACTTGACCTCACAAGTTAAGCAACCTGCACTTTTCACAAGTGCAGGTTTTTTTGTTTAAATTTCAAATAGCGTTGGCGAATTTAAAAATGATTTCTATATTTGACCCAATGCTAAAAATAAATACAAATACTTGGTGGTGGAACAACTCTCGACAGTCATTGTGAGCTGAGCATCATTTGTAGTAAAACTATATAGGGCCTGTCATCACGACAGGCCTTTTTTAATGAAAAGAATTTTAATTTCTTTTCGACAAAGGTCGAAATCTTTCAATCGAATAAAATGAAATTTAATTTAACAACGCACCACAAAAAAATACTAGCGGATACCATCACGCCAGTTAGTGTATATTTAAAAATTAGAGACCGCTTTCCTAATAGTATATTGCTAGAAAGTAGCGATTATCATGCTAACGATAATAGTTTCTCATATATCTGTTGCAACCCGATTGCATCTATCAAAGTTGCAAATGACGTCATTACCCAAAAGTTTCCTGATGGCTGCGCTAATGAAATTCGAATTGACGAACACACCAATGTAGTTGACCTCATTCACAATTTTAGTCAAAAATTTGATAGTGGTAAAAGCGACTTTAAATTCATAGATAACGGACTCTTTGGTTATATGTCATACGATGCTGTTCGCTATTTTGAAGATATTCAAGTTTCAAAAAAAGATGATTCGGTTGCGATCCCTGATATCTATTATGCGGTTTATCAGAATATTATCGCTATCAATCACTTTAAAAACGAGGCGTACATTTTTGCCCACTGTTTTGAATCTGAAAACAACATTGCAGAAATAGAACAAATTTTAAATGTCAAGAATTTCGCTTCCTATAATTTTTCTTTGGATGGAAAAGCTACATCTAACTTAAAAGATGAAGAATTTAAAGAACAGGTAGAATTAGCCAAAAAACATTGTCAGCGTGGGGATGTTTTTCAATTAGTCTTGTCGCGTAGATTTTCGCAAGAATTTAAAGGCGATGAGTTCAATGTATATCGAGCATTACGTTCAGTGAATCCTTCGCCCTATTTATTTTACTTTGACTATGGCGATTTTAAAATCTTTGGAAGTTCGCCCGAAGCACAATTGGTGGTTAAAGAAGGTATCGCTGAAATACACCCTATAGCCGGTACTTTTAAGCGTACCGGAAATGATGAACAAGATGCTATTCTTGCTAAAGAATTAACTGAAGATGACAAAGAAAATAGCGAGCACGTCATGCTCGTTGATTTGGCAAGAAATGATTTAAGCAGAAACGGAAGCATGGTTGAAGTAACCAATTACCGCGAAGTTCAATTTTTTTCACATGTCATTCATTTGGTTTCTAAGGTTACCGGAAAAAAGAAAAAAGATACCACAACCATGAAAGTAGTGGCCGATACTTTTCCGGCCGGCACATTAAGCGGAGCACCAAAACATATGGCGATGCAATTGATTGAAAAATATGAAAAAACGAGTCGGGGTTATTACGGTGGCGCTATTGGTTTTATGGATTTTAAAGGAAATTTCAATCATGCCATCATGATTCGAACTTTCCTCAGTAAAAATCATGAATTGCATTATCAAGCGGGTGCCGGATTGGTCGCTGCGTCAAATGCCGAAGATGAGTTACAAGAAACCTATAACAAATTAGGTGCACTGACAAAAGCACTTAAAATTGCTGAATCGATATAGAGCCTCCCCTAACCCCACAAAAGGAAGGGGAGTAAAAAAAATGATATGAGTAACAATAAAAATAATAGTAAACCCGTAAACTCCCTCCCCTCGGGGGAGGGTCGGGGTGGGGACATTCTGGTTATAGACAACTACGACAGCTTTGTTTACAACCTCGTACACTATGTAGAAGAACTAAACTATGAAGTTACCGTAAAAAGAAATGACCAATTAACTTTAGAAGAGGTCGACGCTTTTGATAAAATCGTGCTTTCTCCGGGACCAGGAATTCCAGATGAGGCGGGACTTCTTAAAGAAATAATTGAAAAATACGCACCTACCAAAAGTATATTTGGCGTGTGTTTGGGGCAGCAAGCCATTGGGGAAGTTTTTGGCGGTTCATTACTAAATTTAGATACGGTATATCATGGTATTGCCACTAAAATAAACATTGTAAAAGATGATGTTCTATTCGTAGGATTATCTAAAGAAATTGAAGTCGGTCGTTACCACTCATGGGTGGTAGATTCAAATCTTCCAGATGTTCTGGAAGCCACTTCTTTTGATAAAAACGGACAAATCATGTCGCTTAGGCACAAAGAATTTGATGTTTGTGCGGTACAATTTCATCCAGAGTCCGTTTTAACTCCAGATGGAAAACAAATATTAAAAAATTGGTTAACCTCCCAACCCCCAAAGGGAGAGAAAAACAATAAATAGTACAGGATGAAAATTATTATTTTAATTGCAATCTATTTTTTGACATATTCTATTTACGCTCAGATTGAAGAAATTTATATTGAAAAACTTTTCGAAAAATTAAATAACAACTAAAAAAAATCTCTCCCCCTTTGGGGAGGGTCAGGGTGTGGCTATGAAACAGACTTTAAATAAACTAATCAACCACGACATCCTCTCAAAAGAAGATGCCAAACAGATATTGGTCAATATTGCAAAAGGCGATTATAATTCTAGCCAAATTGCTGCTTTTCTAACCGTATATATGATGCGCAGTATAACACTTGAAGAGTTAGAAGGTTTTCGTGATGCCCTTTTAGATTTATGCCTAGCGGTTGATTTATCAGAATATAATCCTGTTGATTTATGCGGAACAGGTGGCGATGGTAAAGACACTTTTAACATTTCAACTTTGGCTTCTTTTGTAACGGCTGGCGCAGGCGTTAAAGTTACCAAACATGGTAATTATGGAGTATCTTCAAAATGTGGCAGTAGTAATGTGATGGAATTTTTAGGCATTAAATTCAGTAATGAAGCTGACTTTTTAAAGAAGTCGATTGATGAAGCCGGAATTTGTGTTTTACATGCTCCCCTGTTTCATCCGGCTATGAAAAATGTAGCTCCTATTCGACGAGAATTAGGCGTAAAAACCTTTTTCAATATGTTAGGGCCAATGGTCAACCCAGCCTTTCCAAAGAATCAAATGGTAGGCGTATTCAATCTTGAATTGGCACGTATGTACGGTTACTTGTATCAGAATACAGATAAAAATTTTACAATATTGCACGCTTTAGATGGCTATGATGAAATTTCGTTAACTGGCAGTACCAAAACCATTTCGAACCATTCAGAGGGTATGATTAGTCCGTCAGACTTTGGTTTAAAGACCATTCAACAATCAGAAATAGTAGGCGGAGAAAGTATCGAAGCGTCTGCTCAAATATTCTTAAATGTGTTACAAGGAAAAGGAACGGAGACTCAAAATAATGTAGTCTGTGCGAATGCCGCAGTGGCAATTTCAACGGTTGAAAAAACGAGCATTAAAAACGGGTTTGAAAAAGCGAAAGAATCATTGCAAAACGGAAATGCATTAAAGGCTTTGAAGAAATTGCAAGAGTTAAGTAAGGCCCCCTAACCCCCAAAGGGAGGATTTCTCTATAATATGAATTACAACATGAGCACAAATAATTTTTCAAAAAAACAAACTAGTTCCTCCCCTTCGGGGAGGTCAGGAGGGGCTGACATTCTTTCAAAGATAATAGCTGACAAATACAAAGAAGTTGAGCTGAAAAAATCTCTAATTCCAATAAAACAATTGGAAGCTTCTGTGCTATTTAATAGAGATACTTTTTCTTTGGCAGAAGCACTGCGCAATAGCGAAAGCGGTATCATTGCTGAACACAAAAGACGCTCGCCATCAAAAGGTACCATTAATCAAAATACAAATGTTAGCCAGGTCGCCAAAGGCTATCAAAAAGCAGGAGTTTGCGGAATGAGTGTTCTGACCGATATCAAATATTTTGGAGGTTCTTTAGAAGATTTACAATTAGCCAGAGCTTCAGTAAATATGCCTTTACTTCGTAAAGAATTCATTATTGATGAGTATCAAATTTTAGAAGCAAAAGCACATGGTGCTGATGTGATTCTGTTAATAGCAGCGATAGTATCTAAAGAAGAAATAAAACGCTTTTCTGAACTCGCTAAGAGTTTACATTTAGATGTTTTGCTTGAAGTGCATAACCAAGAAGAACTACAAAAATCAATTATGCCAAGTTTAGATATGTTGGGTGTTAACAATAGAAATTTAAAAACTTTTGAAGTGAGTTTAGAAACCAGCAAAAGTCTTTCAGACATAATACCAAATGATTTTGTAAAAGTCTCTGAAAGTGGTATTAGTTCTATTGAAGCAATACAAGATTTAAAACAATATGGGTATCAAGGGTTTTTAATAGGAGAAAATTTCATGAAAACGGATGACCCAGGGGGAAATGCGGCAAAATTTATACTTGATCTGCAAAAATGAATTACGATAATTCAAATAAAGACAAATCAAACTCCCCCCAATCAAAAGGGGGTTTGGGGGAGGTCCAATTGAAAGTTTGCGGCATGAAAAGTAACACCCTTGAGGTTGCTGAATTGCAGCCTGTTTACCTCGGTTTCATTTTCTGGGAACCTTCCGAACGGTATTTTACAGGAGAGATTCCACCCTTATCTAATGACATAAAAAAAGTAGGCGTTTTTGTAGATGCTACAATTGAAGCTATTTCAGCCAAAGTTGTACAATATGATTTGTGGGGTGTTCAGTTACATGGTGCTGAAAGTGCGGAATTTTGTAAAGAACTCAAAGAAAATTTTATGTCATCTCAAGCTGAGATTGCTATCATTAAAGTCTTTTCAATAAAAGATAATTTTGATTTTGGGCAACTAGCAGCTTACGAAGATGCTTGTGAATTTTACTTGTTTGACACCAAAGGAAAACTGCCTGGCGGTAATGGCTATACTTTTAATTGGGAAGTCTTAAAAAACTACCCCTCTTCAAAACCCTATTTTTTAAGTGGAGGAATTGGATTAGCTGAAATTGATGCAGTTAAAGAATTTATGAAGCGACCTGAAGCGCAATATTGCCAGGTCATTGATGTCAATAGCAAATTTGAGACAGAACCAGGATTGAAAGATGTTGAGCAACTGAAAAAGTTTAAAAAGAGCATAGAGAATTGAGAAAGTACAATAGCATTAGTAAAAATTAGTGCAATTCGTGTCTAATTACTGATTACCGAAAATAGAAAGATGAAAACACAAACAAAGAAGAGCGGCAAAGGGGGCTTTCATGTCAACGAAAAAGGATATTACGGAGAATTCGGGGGTGCTTTTATTCCTGAAATGCTGTACCCAAATGTCGAAGAATTACGCCAAAAATATCTTGAACTTATGTATGAAGATTCTTTTCAAAAAGAATTTCATCAATTATTGAAAGACTATGTGGGTCGTCCTTCTCCGCTGTATTTCGCAAATCGTCTTTCTGAAAAGCACGGTTGTAAAATCTATCTAAAAAGAGAAGATTTAAACCATACTGGGGCTCATAAAGTAAATAATACCATTGGTCAAATTTTAATGGCCAAAAAATTGGGAAAAACCCGCATTATTGCAGAAACAGGTGCTGGCCAACATGGTGTTGCAACAGCAACCGTCTGTGCTTTAATGGGTATGGAATGTGTTGTTTATATGGGCGAAATTGATATTGCTCGTCAAGCACCGAATGTGGCCCGGATGAAAATGCTTGGGGCAGAAGTTCGCCCTGCCCTTTCGGGTAGCAGAACTTTAAAAGATGCTACCAACGAAGCCATACGTGATTGGATCAACAACCCTGTTGACACCCATTATATTATTGGGTCAGCAATTGGCCCTCATCCGTACCCTGATATGGTAACGCGTTTTCAGTCAGTTATCTCTGAAGAAATAAAATGGCAGTTAAAAGAAAAAGAAGGCCGTGAGAATCCTGATTATGTGGTGGCCTGCATTGGTGGAGGTAGTAACGCTGCTGGAACGTATTACCATTTTTTAGACGAACCAGAAGTGGGAATCATTGCGGTAGAAGCAGCAGGAAAAGGAGTAGAAACCGGCGAAAGTGCAGCCACCTCAGCCTTAGGAAAAGTAGGCATTATTCATGGTTGCAAAACCATGTTGATGCAAACTACTGACGGGCAGATTACTGAACCCTACTCTATTTCAGCCGGATTAGATTACCCAGGTGTTGGCCCCATGCATTCGCATTTGTTCAAATCAGGTAGAGCAGAATTTTATTCGGCAACAGATGATGAAGCCATGGCAGCAGGTTTAGAATTATCACAATTAGAAGGTATTATACCCGCTATAGAAACAGGGCACGCATTTGCCATTTTCGAGCATAAAAAATTTAAGCCAAATGATGTGATTGTAATTAGCCTCTCAGGCCGTGGCGATAAAGATTTGAACACCTATATTGATTATTTTGAACTGTAAAAATTTGTCATTCCCGCGAAGGCGGGAATCCCTTTAAGCAATCAGAATATCGATTAAATGAAAAAGTACTATATCTACATACTAACCAACAAAAATCATACGGTACTTTATGTAGGAATGACAAATAATTTAAAATCAAGATTAGAGCAACATAAATCAAAGGAGAACAAGGGGTTTACGCGAAAATATGACGTTCACAAATTAGTTTTTTTCGAAAAAACCCAATACGTGAACAACGCCATCAAAAGAGAAAAACAAATAAAACATTGGCGTAGAGCATGGAAAGAAAACTTGATAAATGATATGAACCCAGATTGGAAAGACCTTTCGTGGATGTTGGCCGACTAACAAATAATCAGAACAAATTAAACAGATTCCCGCCTACGCGGGAATGACAATTTATTATGAACAGAATAAACCAAAAACTACAAGAAGACAATAAACTACTCTCCATCTATTTCACAGCGGGTTATCCGGCGTTAAATGATACAGTACAAATCATTCAAGATTTAGAGAAAAGTGGTGTTGATATGATTGAAATAGGCTTACCCTTTAGTGATCCTTTGGCTGATGGGCCCACTATTCAAGAAAGTTCAACAGCAGCCTTGAAAAATGGCATGACCACAGAAAAACTTTTTGAACAGCTAGCAAACATTCGTGAAACCGTATCTATTCCATTAATAATAATGGGTTATTTCAACCCAATGTTACAATATGGTGTAGAGGCCTTTTGCAAAAAATGCCATGAAATTGGTATCGACGGACTCATCATGCCAGATTTGCCATTAGATGTTTATCAGGATGATTATCAAGGAATTTTCAAGAAATACGGACTTCAAAATATCTTTTTAATAACGCCTCAAACTAGTGCTGCACGTATTCGCCAAATTGATGAAGCTTCTGATGCTTTTATTTATATGGTCAGTTCAGCAAGCGTAACAGGTTCAAAAGAAGGATTTGGCAATACTCAAACTGAATATTTTGAACGCATCGCAAACATGAATTTAAAAAACCCTCAAATTGTTGGTTTTGGCATAAAAGACTCAGTTACTTTTCAAGCCGCAACTAAAAATGCAAAGGGTGCGATTATTGGCTCGGCTTTTATAAAGCATTTGACTAACAAAGGAATTAATTCGATTTCTCAATTTATTAAGGAGATAAAGTAAGTATATTCTTTATAAATTTAAGTCTTATTACCTATAATAACATGAACAATAGTTTGCGGTCCATTATTTTATATTTTATACTACTATTTGGTTTTACTTATTTTTCGTTAAATATTGAATGGAACGAACCTAAAAAAATAGACTATTTACAAATATCCTTGATATTCTTAATAGCATTTGTTTTGTTTGCAAAATTTTATTTATACATAATAAATGAGGATGGTCTTCAAAACAAGAAAATCACCCTATCATTTATTCGAGTGTTACTGCCATTCTTACTTGGTTTTTTTTCACTTATTTATGTTTTTAGCTCGGGTTTGGTTGATACTCAAAAAGCCAATTTAGAATTTGAAAAAAATCAATTGACTATTGCTAAAAAGGATTTAAACAATACATTGAGATTGGATAGTTTTAAACTTGAAAATGTACAATCCGAATTACTACAAATAAAAGCTGAATTAGGTGAAAAAAAAGAACTTTTAGACTTTTTCAAAGATTCATTGAGCAATATTTCCAGTCAAGCTCAGTGGTTAACTTTTAAACTTGAGAAAGCCGAAAATAAAGCGGAGTTCGAGAGACAAAGGTCTCACCTTATGAGGAATAAATACATTACGGATGTAACACATGAAGACAAAAACAAAAATAAGATGATTCTTCGTATAACCTCAAAAGATTTGTCTAATAAATATAAAAAACTAGCTCAAAAAGATTTGAAGAGACCAATAGAAATATACATTGATTATGGTCCTGATTTATACGGTAAATATGAAAAAAATACCT
>CAZKQM010000059.1:0-17582 GCA_964554895.1 uncultured Maribacter sp.
GAGACTAAAGATCATTTCTCTGTGCTGCTACAAATTTAATCATCAAATTCTTGTTAATTCCTTATTTAACGTATAATTAAATAAACTGTATATGATCAAAGATTTGAAATATTTAGCCGCAATGTCATTGCCAATTTCTCTTTTGATTAGTATTTACTTTAAAGGTCTGTTGAGTTATACTACTCCGTTTTACGCTTTTATAATCATCCCCTTATTAGAAATAATGTTGCCCCATTATCTTTCAAATTATGAAGGAGAAGAACGTGAAGACAAGAAAAAAAATAGCCTTTTTGATTGGATGCTTTATTTGAATGCACCCATTATTTTTGCAATCCTTTGGTATTTACTTATTGATATTTCTACGAATACATACGACACTTATGAGCTAGTAGGACTTGTTTTATCTATGGGTATTGTATTAGGTACTAATGGCATAAATGTGGCTCATGAATTGGGGCATAGGCAAACTAAACATGAACGTTGTTTAGCCAAACTCATGCTCTTACCCTCTTTCTACATGCATTTTTATATTGAACATAATTTTGGCCATCACGCTCATGCGGCAACAAAAGAAGATCCTGCCACCGCACATTACAACCAATCCGTATATTCTTTTTGGCTCACCTCAGTTTTTAGACAATATAGTAGTGCTTGGCGACTACAATCAAAACTTTTAAAATCTAACCAACAGACATTTCTATCAGCTAAAAATGATATGCTCTGGTATACGTTATTTCAACTGAGTTATTTAAGTATCATTTATTTTTATTTTGGAACTTTAGTTTTGGTTTTTGCAATTACCAGCGGCATTGTAGGTTTTCTTATGCTTGAAACTGTAAATTATATAGAGCACTACGGACTACTGCGTAAAAAATTACCTTCTGGAAGGTATGAAAGGGTGCAAGAAATACATTCATGGAACAGCAATCACGTAATAGGTCGCATTGTACTCTATGAACTCACTCGTCATAGTGATCATCATTATAAATCATCAAAGAAATACCAAATTCTTGACCATCATACTAAAGCGCCGCAAATGCCCTATGGGTATCCTACGTCAATGGTTTTGTCATTTTTACCACCCTTATGGTTTAAAATAATGAATCCGCGAGTTCCCAATGAAATGAAACCTATTATCTGAATTTAAAGGCCCCTTTGGAGGCTAATGCGCATTACCTATCTTTGCTGCTCGAAAATTAAATTATGAGTCAAAAAGTACGTGTTCGTTTTGCCCCTAGTCCAACCGGACCTTTACATATTGGTGGTGTAAGAACGGCCTTATACAATTATTTGTTTGCTAAAAAACATGGCGGCGATTTTATTCTAAGAATTGAAGATACTGACCAAAAAAGATATGTTCAAGGCGCCGAAAAATATATTGTTGATGCCCTAAATTGGTGCGGTATTCCTTTTGATGAGGGCCCGGGAAAAGATGGAGGTTTTGGCCCATATAGACAGAGCGAACGCAAACATATATACAAGCAATATGCTGATGAACTCATTAATAATGAAAAAGCATATTATGCATTTGACACCGCTGAAAAGCTAGATTTTCATAGAAAAGACCATGAGGCAAAAGGTAAAACATTCATCTATAATTGGCACAACAGATTAAAGCTTACAAATTCGTTGTCGCTATCAAAAGAAGAAGTTCAATCAAAACTTAATGCTGGAGAAGATTATGTAATTCGTTTTAAGTCGCCCCAAGATGAAAAGGTTGTTCTTCATGATGTTATTCGAGGTGAAATTCACATTGATACTAATATTCTAGATGATAAGGTTCTTTTTAAAAGTGACGGAATGCCCACCTATCATTTGGCCAATATAGTTGATGATCATTTAATGGAAATTAGTCACGTGATTCGCGGTGAAGAATGGTTACCTTCATTAGCACTTCATCAACTTTTGTATGATGCCTTTGGATGGAATGCTCCAAAATTTGCACATTTACCCTTAATCATGAAACCTGTTGGAAAAGGGAAATTAAGTAAGCGAGACGGAGAAAAATTAGGCTTTCCGGTGTTTCCGATGTCTTGGCAAGAATCAAAAGGCTACCGTGAAGAAGGATATTTTTCAGACGCCGTAGTCAATTTCTTAGCACTTTTAGGATGGAACCCAGGAACAGAACAAGAATTATTTTCGCTATCAGAATTGATTGAAGCTTTTAGCTTAGAACGTGTTAATAAATCAGGCGCGCGTTTTGACCCTGATAAAACCAAGTGGTACAATCAGCAATATTTACAAAAAAAGAGTGACGATGAATTATCCACCATATTCAGTGCTTTGCTTGATGATAAAGAAATTCATTTCATAGCTAAGAATAGTGATTGGCTTAAAAAGGCTGTCTCATTAGTTAAAGAACGTGCTGTTTTTGTTTCTGATTTTTGGGAGCTTTTAAGCTACTTCTTTATTAGGCCTAGTTCGTACAATGAAAAGGCCACACGCAAACAATGGAAAGAAGATACTGCTGACATAATGAACCAATTGGTATCACTGCTAGAATCAATTGATGATTTTTCTTCAGAAATCATTGAAAATCACGTAAAAATATGGATTAATCAAAAAGTGTTATCCTTTGGTAAAGTAATGCCTCCACTAAGATTAATTATTGTTGGCGACATGAAAGGACCTCATATTTTTGACATTCTAGAAATGCTTGGTAAAAAAGAAAGCGTTGAACGAATACAAAAAGCAATTACTATTCTTGGTTAAACGCTAGGCATTTATTGAATAGGTTTATTTTTTTCAGAAAAATGTAACATTTCTGAGTATAATCCTACACATATGTAAAGTGAATTACGTAAATTTCATTAAATAACCTTAAAACAAAATATATGGGCAGCTTCATACTTATACCAATTATTTTCTTCGGAATAATTATTCTTATTTCTTCTTTTTTTATTGTCAAACAGCAAACTGCTGTAATCATAGAGCGTTTCGGTAAATTTCATAGTATTCGCCATTCTGGTTTACACATGAAAATTCCTTTAGTTGACCGTATTGCAGGAAGGCTAAGTCTTAAAATTCAACAATTAGATGTAATCATTGAAACCAAAACCTTAGATGATGTATTTGTTCGTTTAAAGGTTTCAGTACAATACAAAGTAATTAGAGATAAGGTATATGATGCCTTCTATAAATTAGATTACCCACATGATCAAATTACATCGTACGTTTTTGATGTGGTTCGCGCTGAAGTGCCAAAAATGAAATTAGACGATGTATTTGTTCGTAAAGATGATATTGCAATTGCAGTAAAATCAGAACTGAATGAAGCCATGATGACTTATGGGTATGATATTATCAAAACCTTGGTTACTGATATTGATCCTGATGGCCAAGTAAAAGAAGCAATGAATAGAATTAATGCTTCTGAACGCGAAAAAATTGCTGCGCAATTTGAGGGTGATGCAGCCCGTATTTTAATTGTAGAAAAAGCAAAAGCTGAAGCTGAAAGCAAAAGATTGCAAGGTCAAGGTATCGCAGATCAGCGTAGAGAAATCGCTAGAGGTTTAGAAGAGTCGGTAGAGGTTCTAAATAAAGTGGGTATCAATTCACAAGAAGCTTCTGCATTAATTGTAGTGACTCAACACTATGATACGTTGCAATCAATTGGTCAAGAAACCAATAGTAATCTAATTTTATTACCTAACTCACCGCAGGCAGGTAGTCAAATGTTAAATGACATGGTTGCTAGTTTCACAGCAAGTAACCAGATCGGAGAGGCGATGAAAAAATCAAGAACAAAAAAGTTAGATAAATAACTTACTTCATTTTTAAATATATCAAAAGTGCCTGCATATGCAGGCACTTTTTATTTTTAGAAGTATTGACCAATACCAAAAACTATACCGTTGGTAGCTTCCTCGCCAATGCCATAACCATAGTCAATTCTAAATACGGCATTAAAGATTTTTTTATGAATCAAGCGCAATCCAACACCCGGATACAAACGAGTTGATGAACCATCAAATAATTGAGAAAAATTTTGTCCAGGTGTTCTCCATGAACCTGCATCAACAAATGCATTTCCTTGTACTACAAACCAACCTTTTTCATAAAAGGTGTGTCTATATTCTGTGTTTAAAACAATAGCAGCTGTTCCACGATCTACCGTATTACCAACCCCTCTTATGTTTAACTGATTGTCTAAAGTAAATGGGGCAAAGGGAGAATCATCGTTGCCGATAGCAGCTGCAAAACGAAGACGACTTGCCCAATTTCCTCTTTCTTTAATCTTCTTGTAATAAATAAGATCATTTCGCAATGATAAAAAGGAGTTTAAAAACTCCGTTCCCGCTTCATCGCCCTTTATAAAACTAACATACTGTCCAACAAACTCATTAGAAATTCCATTAAAATATTGATAGTTTATGTCTAAGTCAACAAACCTATAGACTCCCCTGTAAATCAACTTATCTGCCTCAAGTTCTAATGGTCTATTTATCAGTGGTTCTTCTTCAAATAAGTAGGATTCTTTAACATAGATTAAACCAAGTTCGGCTTCATTATTAAAATCAAAAGAAAAAAGAAACATCCCTTCTATATTTTCTGAATTGAAACGATAGTTCTTGTCGCCATCATCAAAAAAAACAGGTTCTTGTGTAGTTATATTTTGATAGTTAAAACCAATACCCAACTTATCACTAAATAAAAATGGATGTTCCCAAAAAGCCCCGTAAGAATCAAATACATTCTTTTGGTAAAAGGCCCCAAGCAATTGATTGTTTCCGCCAAGGTTGAATTCAAAAGCTGAAATGTTATAGGCAAAGCTACCATCATTAGCTGTTGAAATTTGTAAGCCTGGTATTAAAGTAAAGTTTTCCTCAATAGCGTATACTATTTTTTTATTTTCAGATTCACCTTTCAGTTCATAGGTTGCATTTGCTATACCTGGAAGTCTCTTTAAACGCTCAATATCTTTAACTACTAATAACGAATCATAGGTTGTGTTAGGTTGTGTTTTTAGCAATCGGCTTAGAAACTCTGATTTTGTTTTCTTTAAGCCTGTAAATTCTACTTCTGTGATTGTTACCTTTTGAGCGTAAAGCGATGTCGCCACTAAAAGTAGACTCAAGTAAAGAAGCAAGTTTCTCATCATTTGTTTATTTGTCAAATTAAGACGTATGAAAGATTAATTCCATACATATATTTTAGAAAATTTTATACTGAACGTATTTTAAAGCCTTTTCTTAGTCTTTAGCGTAAAGGGTTGAGCTACGGAACTGTCAAAAGCCTAAAACACTCTTAAAAGAACTTAAAAGAACCCGTTTTTCATAGTAAATACCAATCGGAATAAAATTAAGAATAAGAAATTCTTATATCAAGTTTTTTGTTGAATTTTAGCCCATGAATCACGCAAACCAACTGTTTTGTTAAAAACTACTTCTTCAGCAGTTGCATCGGGATCAACACAAAAATATCCTAAACGTTGAAATTGAACTTGAGCGCCAATTTCTAATTCTTTCATACTTGGTTCTAAATATCCCGTAATAATTTCTAAAGAATTTGGATTAACAAATTCCATAAAATCTTTTTCTTTATGGGTATCCGGACTTTCGTCTGTAAAAAGACGATCATACAATCTTACTTCGCCTTCGATAGCATGTACAATAGAAACCCAATGAAGGGTTCCTTTTACCTTACGTAAACTTTCTTCCGTACCACTACCACTTTTGCTTTTTGAATCATATGTACATTGTACCTCAACAATATTCCCTTCAGCGTCTTTTGTACAACTTTCTGCTTTTATAATGTAAGCATTTTTTAAACGGACTTCTTTACCCAATTTTAAGCGAAAAAACTTTTTATTAGCTTCTTCTCTAAAATCTTCTTTCTCAATATAAATCTCTCTCGAAAAAGGAACTTTTCTCGAACCCGCTGCCTCATCACCAGGATTGTTCTCTGCATCAAGCCATTCCTCATCTCCTTCAGGGTAATTAGTTATCACTAATTTCAGCGGGTTTAAAACTGCCATTACTCTGGGTGCCACCTTATTTAAATGATCGCGCACTTGAAATTCTAAAAGAGAAACATCTATTAAATTATCTCTTTTAGCAATTCCGATGGTATCAGCAAAATTTCGAATAGATTCGGGTGAATATCCTCTTCTTCTTAAGCCTGAAATAGTCGGCATTCTAGGATCATCCCATCCTTTGACCACACCATCTTCAACTAATCTTGCTAATTTTCTTTTACTTACTACCGTATGACTCAAATTTCTTCTTGCAAATTCGCGTTGCTTAGGACGTAATTTATTCTTTTCAACCACCTGATCCAAAAACCAATCATACAACTCACGATGCATTGCAAATTCAAGCGTACATAACGAATGTGAAATCTGTTCTATATAATCACTCTCACCATGAGTCCAATCATACATCGGAAAAATACACCAATCGGTATTTGTTCTGTGATGTGCCTTATGCAAAACTCTATAAATAATGGGGTCACGCATTAGCATGTTTGAAGAGGTCATGTCAATCTTTGCGCGAAGTACATGTTCGCCTTCCTCAAATTTGCCCTCTTTCATAGCCAAAAACAAATCTAAGTTTTCTTGCACGCTTCTATTTCTATACGGACTTTCCTTACCCGGTTCTGTGTGGGTTCCTTTTTGGGTTGCCATTTCTTCTGAAGATTGACTATCAACATATGCCTTTTCATCATTTATGAGCATTAATGCCCAATCAAAAAGTTGCTGAAAATAATCAGAAGCAAACCGTTCGGTATCCCATTTGAATCCCAACCACTGAACATCCTTTTTTATAGCATCAACAAACTCTTGTTCCTCTTTGGCAGGGTTTGTGTCATCAAAACGCAAATTAACAGGAGCGCCATATCGCAATCCCAAACCAAAATTCAAGCAAATAGAACTCGCATGGCCAATATGTAAATACCCGTTTGGTTCAGGAGGAAATCTAAATCGCAGTTCATCTTTAGAATACCCGTTTTTAAGGTCATCTTCAATGATGTGTTCTATAAAATTCAATGATCTTTCAGCCTCACTCATTTGCTATTTTTTAGATGCACAAAAGTAGCAAAAATGCCGTTATATCGATATTTAAAAAACCATGACATACAAATAATAGCTTTTCACAACAATTTTATTCCTTGAGACAACAATAAATTAGATAAGCGAAAAGAAAGAAACATATTTGTAGTAATACTGATTAAAGTAAAAATTTAACGGAAAGGGGCGATTTCTGAATACTAATGAAACGTCTTTATCGTTTTATCAATTCCCGAATCTGGTAAAACCGTAGTGACTTAAACTACTACTACTTATGAAACTACTAACACTTAGCCGATTTAAAGTTTTACTAACTATCACATTTGTGATGGTTACTTCTCAAGTTATATCTCAAATTGCAATGAAAGACCCAGAACCAGTTGGTGGCCCAGGTTGGGCGGCCTGCGCAGGAGTTGACAGCGGTAGCGGTCCTTTCAATGAATATTACGCGACTATCTCTTGGATTGGAAACCCAGATACTGGCAATGAATTTGTTTTAGAAATATCTGATGCTAACGGAGATTTTACAAATGCTGTAGAGGTTGCACGTGTTGGTGATCAAAACAATGACCCCGATAAAGAATTTGATATTCAATTCGCAATTCCTTTAGATACTCGAGGAAATAACTATAAGTTAAGAGCAAGTAGTACCAACCCAGCAGACTCAGCTGAATCAACTGAATCATACAACATGTATTATTTAGATGTTACTACAAATCTTAATATTAGTGAGATAGGAGATGGCAACCCCCCAGGTAGCATTTGTGCTTCTGGCCCATTAACTTTACAAGTAGATAACATTGCTAATCCTGAAACATATCAATATTTATGGTACCGCAGTGGAACAGAACTTTCAGAAAAAGGCCATATACTGAACGTTACTCAATCTGGTCTTTACCAAGCTTTTGTTGATTACGGAAACATTTGTACAGGTTCTGCCAATACAGATTCAAACCTGGTATCTGTCAATATGGGTGGGTCTGGAACAGGTATTGGAATTACTACACCAAGCAAAACCGCCTTATGTGCCAGTGATACCGAAATTTTAAGTGTTGACACCACAGATCCTAACTGGTCTTACCAATGGTATAAAGATGGTGCTACTATTTCAGGTGCTATTGCTACAACATACACAGTAGACGCAAGTGTAGTTGGTTTTGAAGGAGATTATCAAGTTGAAATTTCTGGAAGCAATGTTTGTACTGAAATATCGGCTGCTGTCACCATGACCAATGCTGATAGTTTTAGTGTAACTAGAGATAACCCTGCCAACATTGTAGTGTTGCCTTCAATTTCTGAAACCTTAAGTGTTACCACAGATGCTGTTGCTCCAACATATCAATGGTTTCGAAATAACAACCCTATAACAGGTGAAACAAATAATACCTATGATGTTACCCAAGAGGGAGCCTATTTTGTAGAAATAACACAATCAGGGGGAACTTGCCCCGGTACAATCAAAAATTCAGAAATTACCACAGTAGTAGTTCCAGATTCTTTTGAAATCATCATTGACCATGCTGAAGCCTATACTGCTTGTCAAAGCACGAGTACAATATTATCGGTAACTACTATCAATGCCCTAGGCGCAGATGGTTCATCAACAGATGTTACCTCACAATTAAGTTCAAATTTTAATTACCAATGGCAATTAAATGGAAGCCCAATAAGTGGTGCAAATTCACAAACTATAAGTGTTGCTAGTGTTGCAGAAAATGGAGATTATGCCTTAAACGCAACCTTATCGTCATATAACGAAACCTCTGCGGTGGTAACTGTTCAACTTTTAACGAATGAAACGATTATCATAGAAAGTGACGGTACTATCTATTGTAATGCTTCTGACATTATTACCATATCTACAACAACTGATTTAAGTGCTGAAACCTTTCGTTGGGAACTTGATGGTTCGTCTATAGATAACTCGAGCATCTCAATCACTGTTGCACAACCAGGTATTTACCGTTTAATAGTTGATAAAAATGGGTGCGATTTGATTTCAAATGAAATTGCAATAACCCCTCTTGATCCTGAACTTATTACACTTGATGTTAATGGTCCTGTCGTTTTCCCAGAAGGAGGTTCTTTAACCGTTAGGGCAAGTGGTGGTACTTCTTATGAATGGTTTGACAACACTAATACCTTATTAAGCAGCACAGATTCTTTAACCTTTACAGAAGAAGGTAGTTTTGTTCTTATTGCCAATATTGATGGTTGTGAAGTATCTAAAACTATTACTGCTGAATATTTAGACTTATTCAATATTCCTAATGTAATTACACCAAATGGTGATGGTGCAAATGATCAATGGATACTTCCGAACACCTATTCAAATAAACAAGAAATAAACGTAATTATTTATAATGAAGCTGGGGTTCAGGTTTTCAATGAAAACAATTATCAGAATAATTGGCCTACATCATCAACATCTTTTGTTACTCAAAACATGGTCTTTTATTATGTGATAAGAAATACCCGTGAAGTTTTAAAGCAAGGAACCATAACCGTTATCCGTTAATAACCTACAACCAAACCAATGAAACTTAGAAATTTAATAGTAGTAGCTCTTTTATCTTGCATGGCGACCACAATGGTTAAAGCTCAAGAAGATGATCCTATACTACCTTACAGAGTAGCGCCTCAAAACTTGTTGAAATTCAATAGATTTCTTATTAACCCTACTTTTTCAACTGTTAGAGAAGAAAACTCATATGTTAATTTACTGCATAGAAACCAATCGGTACAATTTCAAGACAATGATCAAACTTATTTTTTAAGTTATAGTGGTAGAATTGGTGATCGAAGCGGATTAGGATTAAGTCTTTATAACCAAAGTGTAGGTCCTATTTTCAATATTGGTGTTCTTGCCAATTATGCCTATGGTATTAAATTAAGTGATAAAAGTAATTTTACTTTCGGTGGCAACTTAGCGTATTACAGTTCTGGCTTGAATAGAAATAGTATTAGTGTTCCTATTGCTGATGATCCGCGTCTTTTTGGTGTTCAAGATAGTAATGTCTTATCTTTTCAACCTGGTTTCAACTTGTCATACGGACAATTTGATTTTGGTGTTTTTGCAGAAAACTTAATAGACTATAACTTAAAAACAAATACCTCTTTAACCAATTTTGCAGAAAAAACATATTCTGCACACCTACAATACACATACCCTCTTGAAAGCGAATCTGGAATTTTTGAAGGCGCACGATTAATGCCCTTAGCAAGAGTACGAATGAATGCGCAAAATAGTGCTATTACAACTGAAGGGGCTGATTTAACCTATGGTGGAAATTTAATTTTAGATCTTCCTAAACTAGGATGGCTACAAGGCGGATACGATACTTTTTATGGTGCATCTGCAGGAGCTGGTTTTAACCTAAATCAAAGGCTGTCTTTAGGATATACCATGGAAAAAGGTTTTGGTACCGATCTAAATAATTTGGGGATAACCCACGAAATTTCTTTTGCATATTCTTTTACTCCAAATCTTACTGAAGACCGTGTTTTACTTGAAGATGATAGTGATGAATTAGTTGAGAACGATGAGATAGATTTAGATGAGTTAGCATCTAACGAGGAGGTGGCAAAATTAAAAAAGAAATTAGCAGAAAATGATGAGGTTCTTGCAGAGTTAATTCATCGTCAAGATTCTGTAGAAGCCAGTAGACAAAGAGATTTAGAACGACGTTTTGAAATGGTCATGAGAATGGTTAAAAACGAAACTAAAGGCACTAGGCCTGATTTAGAAAAAAGAGCCGAAAACTTATTCATGAATAAAAAAGATGAACCCACCCTTGTTCAAAATAATTCAAATAATCTTACCCCAAAGACAAGTTCTCAAAATGAGATTAAAACTAGATATGAAGACAAAGCAGAACTGAATAAAATTGTCGCTGAAACAAATAATGCAACAAATAGAGATGGAGATTTGACTACTGAAAAGCCAGATTTAAGAACCCTTGCATCTGAAACTGTAAAGGATATTGTTGAAAACAACAATGAAATTGTAACAGAAAATGTTGCTGAAATCAAAACTGTTGAACCAAAGAAATCTGAATTAAATACTACGCTAGTTGAATCAGCCAATAAAGTAATTGAAAATAATGATGATTTTGTTGTAGAAAACACACCAAAAGTTCCAGTCTTGAAAACAACAAAACCAGAAAAACCAAATTACAATACAGTAATTGATGAAACAAAAACAACAATTACTGCGGATAAAATCAAAAATACTGCATCCATAAAAACAAAAAAGTTTAAAAACCTTGAAGGTGTTGAAGATGGATACTACATTGTTGCTAATGTATACAGCGCAGAAAAATACATGCATCAATTCATCAGCGCATTACAAGAAGATGGGTACAATGCTAATTATGTCGATAATGTCAATAACGGTCTCAAATATGTTTACATCAACAAGTTTAGTAACTGGCAAGCAGCAGCAGATGCCTACCAAAACAATTTGACTTCTGGTTACGAAAATGAGCTTTGGATTATGAATATTGACAATTCGTATACCAACGAAGCGTATGCATCAAATACAAATACTTTGCATAAAAACGCATCAAAATATAAGCCATTAAATTCAGTGAGTACGAAAACAGCGGTTCGTGATAAAGTTGTTACTTCTGATTTAAGCAGCAGCACCTACAAACTTCAAGGAATTGATAAAGGATTTTACATCATTGCTAATGTTTTCGCAAACCCTAACAATGCAAATCGTTTTGTGAAATTACTAAACTCTTATGGTCTTAATGCTAGTTATTTCATTAACCCAGAAAACAACTGGCGATATGTTTACTTAAAAAAACATGAATCATGGAATAATGCTTTGATATCCTATTACACTAAAATCAATGACAGCTATAATGATGAAATGTGGATCATGAGGGTAAATTCTGATTTAGTGGCATAATAAGAAAATACTAACTATCTATTTTAATCGTTATGGTAAAGCAGTTTATCAAATTTATAAAGATTGAATAAAATTATGAACTGTCAACCCAGCTAAAGATTAGGTTTGCTTTATTTCATAGATAACCCGAATATGTTTAAAAGATTTCTAGTTGCTATATCACTTTTAACCGCTTTTGTTTCAAATGCGCAAGAATTAACAGTGCCACAACTTTCGCAGTATTTAGCTGACAACCCATTTGTTATGTCGCCAACCTATGCAGGTATTGGTGATCATGTGAAAATTAGACTTAATGGACTTACGCAGTGGGTGGGTATTAAAGATGCTCCTGATACACAGTCTTTAGCAGCCGATGCTCGAATTGGTGAACGCTCTGGTCTTGGTATGTTACTTTATAACGACAGCAATGGAAATACAAAACAACGCGGGGCAAGGGTTTCTTTTGCACATCACTTAACCATTGACCGCTATGATGACAAATTTCTTTCTTTTGGTCTTTCGTATAGTTTTAACCAATTTCGTTTAGAAATAGAAAACTTTAACGGACCAGATATAGGAATCACTGATGATAGAGCAACAACAAATCACAATTTTGATGTTGGAATTTTATACCGATGGGACAAATTTTATATTACTGCAAATGCTTCGAATTTAATTAATAAAGATCTTACAAGGTTTAATGCAATATTTGAACCGAATCGTTTGCGCAACTATTTTCTATATACTGGTTACCGTTACAAAAAAAATAAAAACAGTGATTTTGAAATTGAACCTTCTATATTCTTTCATTATTTTGAAAGTGATGGTAGATCCGAAACTGACTTAAACGTTAAGTTTAGATGGTATGATTTTGAAGATTACTATTATGCCGGTTTGTCCTATCGTTTTTTAAATGACCAAGTAGGCCGACCACTATATATAGCTCCACTACTAGGATTAAAGAAAAATAACTTCTACTTCGGTTACTCCTACCAATTAATTTTAGAACGAGATCTTATTCAGTTTAGCACTGGTACTCATGTTCTTACTATAGGTGTTGATCTTTTTCAAGGTGTTAGTAATTGTCGATGTACCTATTAAAAAGTTCAAACTTTTAAAGTTTTTTTTCAAACGCAACACTTTTCCTATTTATTGATTGTATTTGTTAGTATTCTCTTAAGTTTGCTCTAATCTTAAAAATAATGGGCAAGATTTCATTGAAAAACTTAAAAATTTATGCACACCACGGTTGCTTACATGAAGAAACAATCATTGGTTCTGAATATTTGGTTAATATTACCGTATGGGCAAATTTAGAAAAAGCGAAAACCTCTGATAACCTAGAAGATACTGTTGATTATGTGCATATTAATGCCATTGTTAAAAAAGAAATGAGCGTGCCTTCTAAACTCTTAGAGCATGTAGCTACAAGAATTAGTAATAGATTATTTTCTGAACTTTCAACCATATCAAAAATCAAAATAACTGTGGCAAAAATAAACCCGCCAATTGCTGGAGATGTTGAAAATGTATCTGTTCAAATTAAGTCAAAAAGAAGCGCAATATAAATTTTTGAAACTATAGATTAAGATACTACATTTGCACCTTGATTTGGCATCGTGGCCGAGTGGCTAGGCACAGCTCTGCAAAAGCTTGTACAGCGGTTCGAATCCGCTCGATGCCTCTAAAAAACCTCTATACTGAGTATAGGGGTTTTGTGTTTTAATAGGTTTACTTGTGCAGAGATTTCTCGAAGCTTCAGTATTTTAATCAAAAATAGTAGTGAAAGACTATTTACTCTCTCATCTGTTCGATAGTTTCTAAACCCTTTTCTATATTGAATTGATCTTTAGGCAGAAATCCTTTAACCATTAAAACAATGCCACAAATTACGAGAAGAACACCAAGACTTTTTTTAATTATTTTTATTTTTTTCTTAGTTAAATGACGTTTCAACTGCTTCGCTAATAGTATTTTAAAAACATCAGTAATAAAATAAACGCCTATCATGCTTCCAAAGAAAACAAGTATTCGATTAGGGTCGTTGTTTACACTTGGTCCTACAATAATAATGACGCCTAACCAAAAAACGAGAACACCTATGTTTATGAAATTCAGAAAGAAACCTTTGATAAATAAATTGAAATAATTTTCTTTTTTAGGGCCAACTTCTGTGGTCTGTTTTTTCGGTGCTTTATTTAAAAAAGTTACTATACCGTAAACAATTAGGATGGCGCCTCCAAAAACAAACAAGCCAGGTTGATTGCTTAAATTTTCTAATAACTTAAAACTACTGAAATAAGCTGCTACAATAAATAAAACATCAGCAATTAAAACCCCAATATCAAAAGAAATTGCTGCCCTAAAGCCTTTGGTTATGCTGGTTTCTAACAAGACAAAAAAAACAGGCCCTATCATAAAGCTTAAAACAAAGCCTAATGGTATTGCCGCTTGTATATCATCAAACATTAGTTATTGCATTCTTTTTATAGTACCTCTAAAAACTGTTTTCTCCTCCATTTTCGCAGGATCACCATATACTAAAACTTCTCCACCAGCTTTGAC
Source organism: uncultured Maribacter sp. (assembly GCA_964554895.1). Classification (GTDB taxonomy): domain Bacteria; phylum Bacteroidota; class Bacteroidia; order Flavobacteriales; family Flavobacteriaceae; genus Maribacter_C. The sequence continues at coordinate 14,469 of CAZKQM010000059.1, forward strand.
TATCGCTTTGACATAATCTGAAGCAAAAATTTCGGCCCTAGAACCTGCGTTAACATTAACCGTTGAAAATTTAGTTTTAAAATATTTTCCTTCGTAAATACCTCCAGTATTTATAGCTACATCTTGTAAATCTGAAAAACCATTTGTTTCTATTAAACCACCAGTAATTGTTTTAACTAGTAATTGTTCAACCTCTGCACTTATTGATAATTCTCCGCCTTCTTGTGCTTTTAATTCAAGAACATCTTGTTTTATGGTTGATTCAGATGTAATTCTTGCATCCTCATTTACATCAATAACAATTAAATCTTCAGTATAATGAAGTTCGACAAAAGTTCGATAACCACTAAACATTTTATCTATTTGCATCTTAACTTTGAGAACACCTTCATTATTAACAAGATTTACTTTATAAACATTATCACCAGTAATAATAGCCTTATTTTCAGAAGATTTAACCAAAATAACTGAAAGGCCATCATACACTTTAATTTGTGTAAATTTTTGCAAATCTTGAACCCGTTCTTCATTTTGTGAAAAAACAGTTTGAAAAGAGACTACTAAAATTAGTAATATCAACTTCTTCATTGTGATTGTTTTTAAATTTCTACAACAGCTTTACAAAATTTATTCCAAAACCGATGAAAGTTCATTTTTTCCTAGCAACGAAAAATCTAAGTGTCGTTTTACCAAATCAATATTTTTTACCATTACAATTACCTCATCGCCAAGTTGATATGTATTTCCTGTTTTTTCACCAATTATCGCATACTCCTGTTCATTAAAGATATAATAATCCTCCTTTATATCTCTAATTCTGACCATTCCCTCGCATTTATTTGCAATAATTTCAACATAAATACCCCATTCTGTAACGCCTGAAATAACACCTACAAATTCTTCATCTTGATGATTTTGCATGAATTTAATTTGCATATATTTTATAGAATCTCTTTCCGCGCTTGCCGCTAGATTTTCCATATCAGAACAATGTCTACATTGTTCTTCATAAGTCTCAGATTTAGGAGACTGTCCTTCATTCAAATAATGCTGTAATAAACGATGCACCATCACATCTGGATACCTTCGAATAGGTGATGTAAAATGTGAATAATAATCAAAAGCTAATCCGTAATGACCAATATTTTCAGTTGTGTAAATAGCCTTGCTCATACTTCGAATAGCTAAAGTATCAACTAAGTTTTGTTCTTTCTTACCTTTTACATCAGCCAATAGTTTATTTAAAGATGCGCTAATCGCCTTTTTATCTGTAAAATTAAGTCTATGTCCAAAACGAGAAATAATGCCGTTAAGCGCCATTAATTTATCTTCATTAGGGTTATCATGAATGCGATACACAAAAGTTTTCGTTGGTTTTTGTTTTCCAATAAATTCAGACACCTTTCTGTTCGCTAATAACATAAATTCTTCAATCAATTTATTAGCGTCTTTTAACTCTTTAAAATAAACACTTTCAGGTTCACCTTTTTGATCTAAATTAAAACGTACCTCTATTGAATCAAAAGAAATAGCCCCTCGATTCATACGTTCCCTCCTCATTATTTTTGCTAAATGATCCATTTTCAAAATAGCATCTTTAATAGCATCACTTACCTTATATTCCGTATCACGAATTGATATTTCTTGAGGTATAAGCGTTTTTTTTGTCTCAATTATATATTGCGCTTCTTTATAAGCAAAACGTTCATTAGAATCGATTACAGTACGCCCATACCAGTTATTTTTAATAATGGCATTCTCATCTAATTCAAAAATTGCTGAAAACGTATATTTTTCTTCATTAGGTCTTAAAGAACATGCTTTATTTGATAATACCTCAGGTAACATAGGTACCACACGATCTACTAAATATACTGAAGTTGCTCTGTTATAAGCTTCATCATCTAAAACAGAATTTTCTTTTAAATAATGAGAAACATCCGCTATATGAATTCCTATTTCATAATTACCATTTTCTAAAACTTTAAAAGAAAGGGCATCATCAAAATCTTTGGCATCTTTTGGGTCTATGGTGAATGTTAATTCTTGACGCATGTCACGTCTTTTTGCAATTTCTTCAGATTTAATTGATGTATCTAAATTATTTGCATATTGCTCAACTTCTAACGGAAATTCATAGGGTAAGCCATATTCAGCAAGTATCGCATGAATTTCAGTATTATGTTCACCTGGCTTTCCTAAAACCTCAGTAATTTTACCAAATGGAGAATCTGCATCATCGGGCCATTCGGTAATTTCAACAATAACCTTATCACCATCATTCGCATTTTTAATTTTATCAAGAGAGACAAAAATATCGGTATACATTCTAAAATCAGAGGGTCTTACAAATGCAAATTTCTTTTGCATATCAACAATACCAACAAAATTAGTTTTCTTTCTTTCTACAATTTTCGTGATCTCTCCTTCTAATTTTTTACTTTTTCTTTTCGGAAAAATATAGACCTCTACAATATCGCCATGAAATGCTTTTTTTAATCTATTATAAGGTACAAAAACATCATCATCTATGCCTTCAACAATAATGTAAGCATTTCCTCTTCCGGTAATATCTACTTTACCAGTATGGTATGTTTTGGTACTTTTTAATGCAGAATAATTACCCCTACTTACTTCAACTATTCTTTTCTTTTCTTTTAACGCTACTAATCTTTTTATTAAAGTATTTCTATCCTGTGCTTCAGTAACACCAATTTTAGCAGCTATTTGTTTATAATTATAACTTTTCTTCGGATTATCTTCTAAGACGGTAAAGATTCCTTTTGTAATCTCATTTTTTCTATGATTTTTCGCCTTTTTTTTCTTTTTTGACATTAAGGGTTTTTATTTACCAACGAAATTACAAATTATAATCAACTGCATATTTAAAACATATGAATTCAACATTATTAACAATTATTATATAATTCATTTTTTCTTTTTAAAAATTTAAAACAAAATGTTGGTTATTATAGCTTGTTAATATGTCTGATAAAAAATGAGATAAAAACTTGGAGAAGCACTAGCTTTAATGACTTCACCTAAACCAATCGATGCTCCCAGACCCATTCCTACATACATTTTTTTCATTTGCCATTTGCCTGATTTTTCTTG
>CAZKQM010000060.1:0-17480 GCA_964554895.1 uncultured Maribacter sp.
TCATTTTGAATCCCGTGCTTTCTGATACTCAGATTGCGGAAACAGTTAAGAAATTTGAAGATTTCTTAATTAAGAATGGTGCCAAAATGGTAGCCAAAGAAGATTGGGGGCTAAAAAAATTAGCTTATGCCATACAACACAAAAAGAGTGGTTTTTACCATCTATTCGAATTTACTGCGCCAGGAGAAACCATTGTTTCTTACGAGCAAGAGTTTTCTCGTGACGAACGTGTGATGCGTTTCTTAACCGTTAAACTTGATAAGCACGCTGTAGCGTGGGCAGAGAAAAGAAGAACTCGTTTAAAAACCGCTAAAGCATAATTATGGCATCTATAGAACAACAAGCAAAAGGTAAAAAAGATGGGGAAATTAGATACCTGACCCCTCTTAATATTGAAACAAATACTAAAAAGAAGTATTGCCGTTTCAAGAAGAATGGTATTAAGTACATTGATTATAAAGATGCTGACTTCTTAATGATGTTGGTCAATGATCAAGGTAAACTTTTACCAAGAAGACTTACGGGTACCTCTTTAAAGTACCAAAGAAAGGTTGCACAAGCTGTAAAGCGTGCAAGGCACATTGCTTTAATGCCATATGTTGGCGATTTACTAAAATAAAAGAAAACGAACGATGGAAGTTATATTAAAAGAAGACGTTCAGAACCTAGGGTTCAAAGACGATTTGGTAAATGTTAAAAATGGCTACGGAAGAAACTTTTTAATTCCGCAAGGTTTAGCGTCAATTGCAACACCTTCAGCCAAAAAAGTTCTTGCTGAAAACCTAAGACAAAGAGCGCACAAAGAGAAGAAAGTTATTGATGGAGCTAATAAAATTGCTGAGGCCTTAAAAACGCTTGAAATAAAAATAGCAGCAAAAACAGGTGCCGGCGATAAATTATTTGGATCTGTTGGTGCAGCTGATTTATCAGATGCTATGGGTAAAGAAGGTCACGAAATTGACAAAAAATATATTACTATAGCGGGTGGTACGGTTAAAAGAACGGGTACTGCAAATGCAAAAGTAAGATTACATCGTGATGTTGTGGTTGATTTTCCTTTTGAAGTTGTAGCAGAGAAAAAGTAATTGTTTTAAATTAAAAACATAAAAACCGCTTAGCTTATGCTTAGCGGTTTTTTTTTGAATCTTCGAGACATATGAAATACAGGAGATTAACCAAAGAACAACTTGAAGAATTACATCAAGAGTTTATAAATTTTTTAGCAACTCAGTCAATAACTGCTGATGAATGGCAAATGATTAAAACCAATAGGCCGTCAGAAGCTGAAGCAGAAATTGATGTATTCAGTGATTTAATATGGGAGGGTGTCTTACAAAAGGTAAAGTATCTTGAAAATATCTCTGAACAACATATGCACCTATTTCATTGTCTTGAAAAAGAAATGAAATTAATTTCTGTAAAGGTCATGAACCCTGAAATAGACTTGCAAACTAAAGTAGGATTTGAATGGTTTAAAAAGAACTGGCAGTCTGATTTTGTAGAGTATTTGACCGCTTCAAAGGGGTATTCAGCCGATAAAAATTTCGACATTTTTAAATTAGTTGAACAAGGCGCAATTATTACTAAGGGAGACTTGTATCAATGGTTTGATAATGTGATTGGATAAGTCGATATTTGCAGTAACCTTAATTACATGGCACAGAAACCTTCAATACCAAAAGGAACGCGAGACTTTTCTCCGTCACAAATCGCTAAACGTAACTATATTTTTGATGTTATTAAAAAGCATTTTCGAACCTTTGGTTTTCAGCCTATTGAAACCCCATCATTTGAGAAATCAGAAACTTTATTGGGTAAGTATGGCGAAGAAGGAGATCGCTTGATTTTTAAAATATTGAATTCAGGAGATTTTATAAGTAAGGTTGATGATGTTACCTATAGTTCTAAAAAGTCAAGCACCATCGCGCCTAAAATATCTGAAAAAGCGCTGAGGTACGATTTAACCGTGCCTTTTGCGCGTTATGTGGTTATGAACCAAAATGAAATTGATTTTCCGTTCAAGCGTTATCAAATTCAGCCGGTTTGGAGAGCTGACCGACCGCAAAAAGGGCGCTTTAGAGAATTCTACCAATGCGATGCTGATATTGTTGGTGCCAATTCATTACTTCAAGAAATTGAGTTAGTACGTTTGTATGATACTGTTTTTTCTGATTTGAAATTAGAAGGTGTTATCATTAAATTAAATAATAGAAAAATATTAGCAGGAATAGCTGAGGTAATCGGAGCCAAGAATTTATTAATCGATTTTACCGTAGCTCTTGATAAGCTTGATAAGATTGGTGTACCAGGTGTGCAAGAAGAAATGCTAGAAAAGGGCATTTCAGCACAATCTATTGAAAAATTAACCCCTCTTTTTTCTTTAACAGGCGGTAGTTTAGTGCGCCTTGAATCCTTAAAAATTCTTTTAGCCAATTCTGAAATTGGTTTAGAAGGCATAACCGAATTAACGTATATCATAAAAGGTGTTGAAGCTTTAGGATTAAATTCTTCAAAATTAGCTATTGATATCACTTTAGCGCGAGGTTTGAACTATTATACAGGTGCCATTTTTGAAGTTGCGGCACCAGACGGAGTAGCTATGGGTTCAATAGGTGGTGGTGGAAGGTATGATGATCTTACGGGTATTTTCGGACTCAAAGATGTGAGTGGGGTTGGTATATCATTCGGACTCGATCGTATCTATTTGGTACTAGAAGAGCTGAATCTATTTCCTGAAAACATAGAAAATTCTCTTGACGTTTTGTGTGTTAATTTTGGCGAAGAAGAAGCCATGACTGCGCTAAAATTAGTACATAAATTACGTGAATCAGGGGTTAAGGCCGATGTGTACCCAAGGGCAGCTAAAATGCAAAAGCAGATGAAGTATGCCCATAACAGAAAGGTGCCCAATGTGATATTGATAGGGGCACAAGAACTAGAAAGCAATAGTTTTGTAGTAAAGCATATGAGTAGTGGAGAACAAAAAACCTACCCCTTAGATAAAGTGCAAAGTTTTATAGATACCTTATAGTCTATTTGGTATCGCTTTTAGTATCGACTCATAATATTTTTTGCCATGTGGGGCATAGTTTACGGCGGTCTTCATGTTGTTTAGTTCCATTTTAAAATCTTCTAAATCAATTAGTTGTAATTCTTCAACTTCCGTTTCTTGTTTTTTTAGGGATGTAAAGGGTACTGTTAATTCACAAAGAAAAGTGTGATGAAACTCACAATCAATGAACCTGGAACTATGTTTTTGTACGGATTTAAATACACCAATTTTTTGTAACAAATCTGCAGTTATATCAATACCTATTTCTTCTTTTACCTCTCGCATCGCTGCAATTTCAATTTCTTCGCCAGCAGTACTATGTCCAGCAACCGATACATCCCATAATAGGGGGAAGGTTTTTTTATTTCTTCCTCTTTTTTGTAAAAGTACTTTTCCATCTGTAGTATAAAACCAAATATGCACTGTAGCATGAAAAAGTCCTACACTATGGGCATAGGACTTTAATTCAGTTTTACCAGTAGGTTCTCCTTTTTGGTTGACAATGTCTATAAGTTCATCCATATTATAAAAAAGCCTTTCCTGTTGCCCAGACTTATGCGGAATTTAATCAAAATAACTAAAAGTTTCTCCTGATTTAATATTTAGTACCGTTTCATAAATTAAACGAATCACATTCTCAACATCATCTCTATGAACAGTTTCAACCGTGGTGTGCATATAACGCAGCGGTAATGAAATTAAGGCTGAGGCGACACCACCATTACTGTAAGCAAAGGCATCAGTGTCAGTACCTGTTGAACGCGAAGCTGCCATACGTTGAAACGGAATCTTCTTTGCTTCTGCCGTTTCTATAATACGTTCGCGCAATTTATTTTGAACCGCTGGTGCATACGATACTACAGGTCCAGCACCAATTTCAGTATGCCCTTGTTTTTTCTTATCAATCATTGGGGTGGTGGTATCATGACAAACATCAGTCACAATAGCCACATTCGGTTTAATAGTTTGAGTAATCATTTCGGCCCCCCGTAGTCCAATTTCTTCTTGTACAGAATTTGTAATATATAACCCAAACGGCAATTTCTTTTTATTTTCATACAGTAATCGAGCTACTTCAGCAATCATAAATCCGCCAGCTCGATTATCAATAGCACGACATACAAATTTATCTTTATTTAATATTTTGAATTCATCAGGATACGTAATCACGCAACCCACATGAACACCCATTTTCTCAACCTCAGCTTTATCTTTTGCCCCTATATCAATACAAATATTATCTAGTTTCGGAGGCTCTTCTTTAGCTCTATTTCTGGTATGTATTGCAGGCCAACCAAAAACACCTTTTACAATTCCTTTTTTGGTATGAATGTTTACCCATTTTGAAGGGGCAATTTGATGGTCACTACCGCCATTTCGTATGACATAAAGCAAACCATTATCAGTAATATAATTGACATACCATGAAATTTCATCAGAATGTCCTTCAATGACAACTTTGTATTTAGCATCAGGGTTGATAACACCAACTGCAGTGCCGTAGGTATCGGTTATGAAGGTATCTACATAGGGTTTTAGATAATCCATCCATATTTTTTGACCTTCCCACTCATAACCAGTTGGGGCTGCATTATTTAAATATTTTTCAAAAAATTCTAGAGACTTTTTTGTAATGATTTTCTTTTGTGCCATATTTTCAAGTTTGTCAAACGAAGTTAAGAATATTCACTTTTAATTAGTACTAAGCAACAGTAATTATCGTTAATTTTGGCAAGGATTTTGTTTTAAACTGCTTGATGCTAAGAGACGGTATATATTTATTATTTCTAGGTTTTACATTTTTCGGGTTTTCTCAAATTGAAGATCAACCCTTAGATTCGATTACCGAAAAATTAATCATTGTTCAGGGCGATTCTATTTTTAAGCAGTCCATTGAACTTGAAGAGGTTTATCTTTTTGGTAAATTGAAATTTTCAACCTATAAAGAGAAACTGCGTTATTATGTGTTGAGAAGGAAAACCTTAAAAGTTTATCCGTATGCCAAATTAGCTGCTGAGCGCTTGGTAGAACTCAATGATAGTATTTCAAAAATTAAAAAACGTTCGAAGCAAAAAAAATACACTAAAAAAATTCAAAAATATATTGAGGAAGAATTTTCGGCTGAATTAAAGAAACTTACCCGAACCGAAGGTCAAATACTCGTCAAGCTCATACACAGGCAAACAGGTACTACCGCTTTTGATTTGGTAAAAGAACTTCGCAGTGGCTGGCGAGCTTTTTGGTATAGTACCACGGCTAAATTGTTCGATATTTCGCTGAAAGAAGAGTTTGATCCAAAAGAGGTGCATGAAGATTATTTAATTGAAGACATACTGCAAAGAGCTTTTGCGCAAGGTAAGATTGAAAGACAAGCATCTGTCTTAGACTATGAATATTCTGAATTAAATAATAAATGGGGCAATGTAGATAAACCCAAAGAAAATTAGGATTTTTCTTTTTTCACTCGTTTACCAAAAACGGCATCCATAATTCTTTTAATACCTAAAAAGCCCATAGCTATGGCGCATATCGAGCAAATAATTCCAACTACGAAAACGGGTATAAACCATTGATGATCAATATTCTTATAGGCTTGATATAAAATGACAGGTGCAGTAAACATTAAAAGGGCGGTGTATACCATTGTTTTAATGCCTTTAACCAGTAAGTCTTTATCTGTATGCACTTTATTTACAATTATTCAATAACAATTGATTGTTTAAACTCTTGAACCACTGCAAAATAGCCTAATGCAAAATTATTAGGATCCTCAACGTTATCAAAAGTATTAATATTATCAATGTTGGTTACATTAATAATATTGCCACGAACTGTGGCTGCAGGTGTTTGAAAAGGACCTTGGTCTCCACCCGCTTGCACAATCAATTGATTCATATAGTTAAAAAATGATTCATCAACACCTAAAAGTCCAATATTTACTTCTTGCCCAGGGTCAACTCCTTCATCATAGAAATATGAAAATTCAAATTTTTGCCCTTGATAAAACTCATCTTCAGTGACCAAAAATTCGTCAAAATCAAGATCAACGAGGTAAAAATCATCTCTATTAGGAGCATCATCAAAGGCAATTATCAATTCTGTTTCGTCTCCAGAAAATAAGGTTTGGGTGCCTTGTTCTAGTTTCGTTATAGGTGCGGAAGGAACAAATCGGGTTAGTGCAATATAACTCTGGTCTTCATGAGTAAACGCTAGTGTTATTTCTCCTTCAGTAAAAAAGTTAGTTTGTTTACTGCCTTCATACACTCCGGGGCTAACTTCATTTAAAGGCACTACATTAAAATCTAAAGCGCTTGTTGGCACATAGGTACCATTAATGATTGCTACGTTTGATATTTCAGCAGGAGTTACTTCATTGAAAAAGCCACTTGTTAAACTTGCTTTTATTGAAACAGTAGTAAATGCTTCAGTGGTGTCAAGCCGAATAAGGGCATCAATCGCAATTCTTGCATCATCTTCGGGTAAATCAATTTCAATGACATCTTCGCAAGAAGAAAATGAAATAATAATACCGAGTAGTAGTATGATTTTTTTCATCTCTTTAAAATTTAAAGTTATAGGTTACCGCAGGTACAATTCCAAAAATAGAAGTTCTAACTGCTTCGTTCACGCCAGTATCAGCATTTCTTCTAAAATTAATAGAAGCGGCATTTCTTCTATTGTAAACGTTATAAATACTGAACACCCATTCTGCTTGTTTTTTACGCTTAGAATTTTTCTTGGGCGTCAATGTTGCAGAAAGGTCAATCCTATGATAGCTAGGTAATCTTTCTTGATTTCTTAATCCGAAGAAAGGAATATTCAAATTTTGAAACTCAAATTGCCCAATTGGGTAGTTTGTTGGCTGACCTGTTTGAAAAACAAAGTTGGTGTTGAGACTCCATTTTTTACTGGCCTCATAGCTTGCATAGAGCGAAACATCATGCGTTTTGTCATATGGGGTGTTGTACCATTCGCCAAAATTAATCCCGGTTTCTAAGTTTGACCTTCCGTCGTCAATCGTTGAAGCTCTTCCGGGGGTTCTTTGTTCAGATTTAGATAGGGTATAGGCGAGCCATCCTTGAAAACGGCCTTCATTTTTTTTCAATAGCAATTCGAGTCCGTATGCACGAGCTTGTCCGTTTAATATCACGGTTTCAATGGCGTCATTAGCAATTAAATTAGCACCATCAATATAGTCTATTCTATTTTGTATATCCTTATAAAAAACCTCAGTTTCAAGACTATAGTCTCCATTTTTGAAATTTTTAAAGTATCCAAAGGCATATTGATCTAATAGCTGCGGTTTGGTAAAGGGCCCACTTGGTGTCCATACATCTAACGGAGTTGGTGAACTTGTGTTCGAAAGTAAATGCAAGTACTGGGCTAATCTTGTGTAACTAGCTTTTATTGAACTCCTGTCATTTATAATGTAGGCTAGAGATGCCCGCGGTTCAAAATTATTGAAAGTGGCAAGACTACCGCTTCTACCTGGATTGTTTATGCCTATTGGATCTGCCTCTTGATAAATTAATAAGAACGGATCAAAAAGTACAGGATTATTATTTTCGTAGACATTTATTTCATCTTGCCCTAGGCGAATAAAATTACTAAAACGAATACCGTAGCCTAAACTTAAATTTTGGCTTACTTTATGTTCAGCGTCAATGTAGGCTGCAAATTCATTGGCATATTTTTTCGTAAGCTGATCCTCTACAATACCAGATTCGCTATTGCTGGGTTCAATTTTACCAGGATTAAAACTATAGTATACATTATTGATACCGTAGTTGATTTGAAGTTTATCATTGAGGTAATGTTTTAAGTCGTATTTGACATTGAAATTTTGAATTCCTGAATTCCAGTCAAAACCAACAAAATCGAGTTTGAGTCCGTAATCATAGTCAGAATAAATCAATGAAAGATTAGAAAACAATTTTTCAGAGAAAAGATGATTCCATCTAAAATTACCTACAGAATTGCCGTAGGTATTGACAAAGCTTTCACTGATTCCGAAAACATCACGGCCAAAATAACCAGAGAGGTAAATACTATTCTTATCATTTATATTGTAACTAAGTTTTGTATTTAAATCATAAAAAAAAGCGGTATTATCTTGGTCAAATAGGGGTAAAAACAAATGGGCATACGAACCTCTACCACCCACCAGAAAAGCAGCCTTGTCTTTTACAATAGGTCCTTCAAGTAATAAGCGACTTGCCACAGCCCCAATACCACCATTTACCTTGAATTTTTTACTATTTCCTTCTTTTTGAAAAATATCAAGAACTGAAGAAACACGCCCTCCATAACGTGCAGGAATACCACCCTTATAAAGTTTTATGTCTTTTATGGCATCAGGATTAAAAACAGAGAAAAAACCAAACAAGTGTGAGCTATTAAAAATAATGGCCTCATCTAACAAAATTAGGTTTTGATCTGCAGCACCGCCACGTACGTTAAAGCCCGATGCACCTTCGCCTGCGTTGGTTACCCCAGGAAGTAATAAAATGGATTTAATAACATCTGCTTCGCCAAGAATAACGGGAATTTTCTTTACGGTTTCAATCGAAAGGGCATTGACGCTCATTTGAGGTTTACGCACATCTAAGCGTTCAACATCTTCAGTAACCACAACTTCATCAAGTTGTTCAGCAGTCTCAGTTAGTTCAAAATTCATTTTTAAATTTTGATTCAGACTGATTGTTTCATTTATCTCTTGAAAACCTAAATAGCTGACGATTAATTGGTACTCGCCCTGATTCAAAGTAATTGAATAAAAGCCGTATTCATTGGTAGTGACACCGGTTTGTAACTCCGGAATTGCAATGGTTACGCCAATAAGCGTTTCATTACTCGAGGCCTCGGTAACGGTGCCGCTAATGGTATATTTTTGTTGTGAAAAACAGCTTAAAGAAATGAAAAAGACAAGTAAAAGGAGTTTCTGGCCAAAATGGCTCATAGTTTTTTTATAAAAATAAAGAGTATAACTGCGGATGTAAAGGAACTTAACATTTATTTTAAATAAAAACCCTCTTGCTTATAGGCAAGAGGGTCTTCATTATAATTTAGCTGTTTTAGAGCATTTCTAAAATAGAATTTAAACTTTGACTAGGTCTCATGGCTGCTGAAACCATTTGTTGATTGGGTAAATAATAACCACCCACATCTTGAGCACTACCTTGCGCATCAGTTAATTCTTTAATTATGGTATCTTCTTTTGAATTAAATTGCTCTGAAATAGCTGTAAACGTTTCTTTCAGCTCTATATCTTCGTTTTGCGAAGCCAGTGCATCTGCCCAATACTTCGCGAGGTAAAAATGACTACCTCTAGTATCTAATTCTTTAACTTTACGCGATGGCGAACGGTCATTATTTAAAAAAGTCTCTGTTGCATCATCAAGTGCATTGCCTAAAATCTTCGCTTTTTGGTTTTGATATTTTTCGCCGAAAAAATCAAGTGAAACACCCAAGGCTAAAAATTCACCAAGAGAGTCCCAACGTAAATGCCCTTCTTCGTTAAATTGTTCAACGTGCTTTGGGGCTGAACCTCCTGCGCCTGTTTCAAAAAGTCCGCCACCATTCATTAAAGGAACAATAGATAGCATTTTGGCACTGGTACCTACCTCTAATATTGGAAAGAGATCAGTTAAGTAATCACGTAAAACATTACCCGATACTGAAATGGTATCTTTACCATCTTTTATTCTTGCCAAAGTGAATTCAGTAGCCTGAATAGGCGCCAAAATTCTAATATCGAGCTTTGAAGTATCATGATTAGGCAAATACGTATTTACCTTTTTAATAATTTCTGCATCATGTGCTCTATTTTCATCTAACCAAAAAACGGCAGGCGTATCAGAAGCTTTAGCTCTTGTAACTGCCAGTTTAACCCAGTCTTGAATGGGTGCATCTTTAACTTGACACATGCGCCAAATATCGCCTACAGCAACAGTATGAGATAGTAACACCTCATTTGAGTTACCGTCTATGACTTTTACGGTTCCGTCTGCTTCAATTTCAAAGGTTTTATCGTGAGAACCGTATTCTTCTGCCTTTTGTGCCATTAAACCAACATTAGGTACAGTACCCATGGTAGTTGGATCAAAAGCACCATGTTTTTTACAAAAATCTATAGTTGCTGTATAAATTCCGGCATAACTGCTATCGGGAATGACGGCTTTGGTATCTTGAGATTTTCCTTGAGCATTCCACATTTGACCTGAATTTCGAATCATGGCTGGCATTGAAGCATCAATAATAATATCACTAGGTACATGAAGATTGGTAATTCCTTTGTCAGAATTTACCATCGCCAAATCAGGACCATTTTCGATAGCGGCTTTGATATCGTTTTCAACTTCTTGCTTTTTAGCGGCGTCAAGTTCTCCTAATTTTGTTAGCAGACTTTCGAGTCCATTATTCGAATTAATTCCAATTTCAGAAAATGTTACGGCATGTTTTTCAAAAACTTCAGTAAAAAATGCATCCATGGCATGACCAAAAATGATGGGGTCTGAAACCTTCATCATCGTTGCTTTCATGTGCAGCGAGAAAAGAACACCTTGTTCTTTTGCATTTTGAACCTGTTCTCTTAAAAAGGCAACAAGTTCTTTTTTCTGCATAACAGTTGCATCAATTATTTCTCCTTCTAATAAGGAAATCTTATTTTTTAAAACCTGTTGTGACCCATCTTTCTTTTCTAATACTATTTTAACATCTGTAGCTTTAGAAACTGTCAATGACTTTTCATTCGATTTAAAATCGCCCTTTGACATGGTTGCCACATGTGTTTTTGAATCACTGTGCCACACACCCATAGAATGCGGATTCTTTTTGGCATAGTTTTTAATTGGCTTGGGGGCTCTACGATCAGAGTTACCTTCACGAAGTACAGGGTTTACAGCGCTACCTTTTATTTTATCATAACGTGCTTTGATTTCTTTTTCAGCGTCATTTGAAGGATTTGCAGGATAGGGGGGTAGGGCGAAGCTTTTTGCTTGCAATTCAGCAATTGCTTCTTTCAATTGCGGAATTGAAGCACTGATATTTGGTAATTTTATAATATTGGCATCAGGATCCTTAGCCATTATCCCTAACTCTTTCAGGTCATCACTTTTACGCTGATCTTCTTTAATATAATCAGGAAATACCGCAAGTATTCTTGCCGCTAATGAAATGTCTTTAGTTTCAATTTCTATACCTGATGATTTTGTAAACGCTTTTACTATAGGTAGAAAAGATTGGGTAGCCAAGGCTGGTGCCTCGTCAGTTTTTGTATAATATATTTTTGGCATTTGAAGTATAAATTTTGTGTAAAGCGCTGCAAATATACAATTTTAAAACCTTGAAATTACTGCCAAATCACTGTAAAATAACAAAGAGAAGATATAAAACAAGTTTGTTGAAAATTGTAGAAAAACAAAACCCATATCATTGTACAAGTACTTTGACATGGGTTTCTTAAAAAAGTATTTGCTATAATTTGCTTTTCAACAAATTCACGATCATTGATCGCTTTGCTACATACTTTTTAAACGTTTAAAGTTGGTATTGTTTTAAACTAGAGATTTAAAATAATATTAACTTCTTTCGCAATGCTAAATTTTAATACTATGGTAACCAACCTAAATCGATTTGAATAGTATTTAAATTACTAAAAGTAAAAAACAACAGCTTTTTATTTTTTAGTCAGTTGTTTTTATTTTATTGTTTACACATAAAAATAAAACTACTTTAACCTGCATGTAAAGAACGTCAACTTTACAGTTGTTAGCATATAAGTACCGTTGTACTTTTCATTTTAACAACACCTAAAGATATAAATTTTACTAGGAAAACAACAATACTAAAACATTAATAATCAACATATTATGAACATTTATTATAAACAATTGTTCATAAAAATGGCCCGCTTTTTGAGCAGGCCAACCAATAATTTAGAATAATTTCGATTATTTACGAACCTCTTTGATTCTTGCTTTCTTACCAGTAAGACCTCTAAAGTAGAAAATTCTTGATCTACGAACTTTTCCTTTTTTGTTTACCTCTACTTTTTGAAGCGCCGGCATATTGATTGGAAAAATACGCTCAACACCAACAGTACCAGACATTTTTCTAATGGTAAAAGTTTCTGTACTACCACTACCTCTTCTTTGAAGTACCACTCCTTTAAAAAACTGAGTTCTTGTTTTTTCGCCTTCTTTTATTTCGTAGTACACAGTAATAGTATCTCCAGAAGAGAAATCTGGAAATTCTTTTTTGGATACAAATTCGTTTTCTACAAAGTTTATTAATGAATCCATGATTCTATTTTACAGATTTTGTTGTGACCAACATTCACGATTTTCGTCAGAGGTTGATTTAACAGAATGCAAAAATAATATTAATCTTAGAGAATACAACAAAATATCCTTAAAAATATACCTTATTTAGAGCAAATCGGGTCTTAATTTCTCAGTTCGCTTCATGGCTTCTTCTTCACGCCATTTCTCAATTTTTGGAAAATTACCACTCAACAATACTTCAGGCACTTTCATTCCTTTATATTCTGCTGGTCGCGTATATACTGGTGGCGCTAACAGATTGTCTTGAAAAGTATCGGTCAAGGCAGAAGTTTCATTATTTAAAACCCCTGGAATTAACCTAATCACAGCATCACAAAGTATCGCTGCCCCCAATTCGCCACCAGATAAAACATAATCTCCAACTGATATTTCACGAGTGATAAAAGCATCGCGAACTCTTTGGTCAACACCCTTATAATGCCCGCAAAGGATAATGACATTTTTTTGTAATGATAGGCCATTCGCCATTTTTTGATTTAAGGTTTCTCCGTCGGGCGTCATATAAATGACCTCATCATAATCGCGTTCACTTCTTAAACCGCTTATGCATTTATCAATAGGTTCAATCATTAATACCATACCCGCACCGCCCCCAAATTGATAATCATCAACTTGATTATAACTCTTATCAGTGTAATCTCGAATATTGTGAAAATGTACTTCTACTAAATTCTTGGCGATTGCTCTTTTTAATATGGATGCTTCAAACGGACTCCTAATCAACTCGGGAAGTACAGTAATAATATCAATTCTCATAAACAAGTTTCTTTTGAACTATTGGCACGACCAAAAGTAGTGAAAACAGGCTGTATCTTTCCTCCATCCTAAAGCCTCGTAGAGTTTTTGTGCAGGATTATCAGTAGCTGTTTCTAAAAGTAAACCTTTGTATCCTACAACTTTACAATGTTCTTTTGCTCGGTTTAAAAGCAGCGTAGCAATTCCTTTTTTTCTAAAGGATACATCTACAAATAAATCATTTAGAATATAGATAGGTTGCATTGAAACAGACGAATAAGAGGTATACAGTTGTACAAAACCACTTGGTTTTTCATCAGTAACCGCTAAAAATAATTCAGATTGGTTTTTGCTTATTCGCTCTTCTAAGAATTTTAATGCACCTGCGAGATCCATTTTCTGCTTATAAAAAACTCTATAAGCATCAAATAGAGGCGCAATTTTATGTAGGTCTTGAAGGGTGGCTTGGATAATAGAAGTCATATTCAAAGCTATAAAAAAAGCTCCTTAATGGAGCTTTTTTGATTATGCTTTTCTGTATTTATTTATTTCGTCTTGCAATTGTCGACTAATTTTCTGTTCCCGTTCTAAAGCTCTTCTTCTGTGATTTTCATATTCTTCTTCTACTTCTGTTAATGATGTTTTTGCCTCTTGTGTTAAAATATTACTTTGTCTAAATTTATAAATAAAGAAAAGCAATAGTCCTAATAAACCAGCAATAATAGTCCATAAAATACTATTGTAAGCGCCTTTTGATACCGACATGCCCAGAAACGACATGCTGTCTTTTTCTTCGGTTACACTTTCTAAGTTATTAGTAGTATCTGAGAGGTTTTTATTGAGTGATGAAATAGTTGATTCTTGACTTGCAATAGTTGATTTCAAGCTTTCCTCTTTTTCTGCATAGGCGTTTAAAGAATCTGCAATATTTTTTCTCAATTTATCGAGAGAAATTACACGAACAACCTCATATCTTTTTCCGTCAGCTCTATAATTACCTGACTTTTTATAAATATACTCAAACTGATTATTGATAGTACCCTTGTCTAAAGATAGTTCTACAGCTTCTTGTTCTTGTGCCTCTAAAGTTTGAACATTTAGACTCAAGGCGAGTAGAAATATGCTTAAAATTTTTAATCCTTTCATTTGTTCGACTTATGATTTATATTTTCAAGGGGGATTCAAAAGTAATTTAATATTCTTAAATACGAAAAAAACGCCCGTTTAGCCTTCGATGTACGTAAAAAATAAAATTTGAGATCAATACAATTATTTCAATTCTAACCTACTAGTAATATGTAAATCTTCGGACTTTAGAGATATATTTTGCTAATCTGATTACTTGATGTGAATACCCGTATTCGTTATCATACCATATGTAAAGAATCAAATTTTTGCCATTATTTGAAACAATGGTGGCTCTACTATCATAAATAGATGGCGCTGAGGTGCCTACTATATCAGAACTAACCATTTCTTTAGCTAAGGAGTATTTGATTTGCTCTACTAAATCGCCTTCTAAAGCATACTTTTTCAAAATGGTATTAATGCCACTTAAAGAGGTCTTATTATTTATTTCAAGATTCAAAATGGCAAGTGAACCATTGGGTACTGGTACGCGAATGGCATTTGAAGAAAGCTTACCTTCTAGCTTTGGTAAGGCCTTTGCTACGGCTTTTCCGGCACCTGTTTCTGTAATGACCATATTCAATGCAGCAGCCCTACCACGACGGTGTTTGCTATGCATATTGTCGACCAAATTTTGATCATTTGTGTAAGCATGTATCGTTTCTAAATGCCCTTTTTTTATTCCTAAAGAATCATCAACCACTTTTAAAATTGGTGTAATCGCATTAGTGGTACAAGACGCCGCTGAAAAAATAGTAACTTCATCAGGATTGTGTTCTCTATGGTTGACACCATGTACGATATTAGGCACTTCCTTTCCTGGTGCGGTTAATAAAACTTTTGACGCTCCTTTTGATTTAAGATGTAATGCCAAATCTTTTTTTGTTCTAAAAGCACCTGAATTATCTATGATTAAGGCATCTGTTATACCGTATTTGGTATAGTCAATTTTATCAGGACCATCAGCACTAATTAAATGAACTGTGGTACCATTAATTATCATTGCCTTTTTTTTCAAATTGGTTTCAACGGTTCCCATAAATTTACCGTGCACTGAATCGATCTGCAGTAAACTGGCTCTTTTTTCTAATATTTCTTCTGTTATTTTACCTCGTGTTACAATAGCCCTTAAGCGAAGTTGTGTACCTTTTCCTGTTTTGGTCATTAGCTCTCTTGCTAATAATCTTCCTATTCTGCCAAAACCATACAAAACAACATCTTTGGGTACAATTTCATCTGTTTTATTGGCATCTTTTAATTTAGTTAGTACAAAAGCCTTGGCATCATTAAAGCTTGAATCTTGTGCATGATACTCATAGGTTAATTTACCAATGTCTAATTTGGCTGGCGGCAATTTAATATCATTAATAGCCCGTAAAATTTCTACAGAATCAAAAATAGAAATTGGTTTTTGAACAAACTCGCCAGCATATTCGTGCAAATGAATAATATCACTAACATTTTTGTCAATGACTTGGTTTTTAAAAAGTACTATTTCAATTGACTTGTCATACCATAAATCACTAATTAGCTTAATGAATTCTGTGGTTGCTTTTCTTCTGTCGGCTTGAAATGCTAACTCTTTTTCGTAATTTTTTGCTGCGCTCATTGATGGTTAGGGCTATTTATTAAATAACAAAAATATAGTTTTGAAACGATTTAGTTAGATTCTAAAAACAAAAAACGCTCTGTTTAAGAGCGTTATTGTACGGCAAAGTATATAATGTTGTTTACTGAAAAATGAGTCGTTCTCGTTCTCCACCTTCAAGTAGCATCGTGATACTGGTGTTTCCGAACCTTGAAATTTTATCAAATGCCTCTTGAGCATTCTCAATGTCTTCTATTTCGTAATCATCAACAGCGATTAAAACTTTACCACTGATGTCAAGGTTTTGTAGCTTTGCAGGTACATCAACAATTTTGACTCCTTTTTCGGTTTTGAAGACTTTTTTGTCTTGATGGCTCAAGTTTTTTACTTCAATTCCCCAATAGCGTATTCTAACCGAATTGCGTTTTTCAAGAATAACGGGCAAAGTTAAAACCTCTCCATCACGGTCTACGGTAACCAGAACTTTATCATTTGGTCTTTTTGCTGATAAATATCCTGTTAAATCAGGAAAATTTTTGATTTTAATATCGTCAATTTGCTTGATTATATCACCTTTTCGAATATCGGCTTTTTTTGCACCCATATTTTCATCCACATCATAAACGTAAACCCCTTCTATTTCGTTGACACCATTTTTTATGGCTTTAAGAGAATTTGCAGGTAAAGGAAAGATACCCAACTGACCTTTCTGAACATTACCATATTCCATAATATCTTCGACCACTTTTTTAGCAATATTGCTGGGCACTGCAAAAGAATAGCCAACATAAGTGCCCGTTTGAGAAGAAATCGCTGTGTTGATACCTACTAAATCTCCATTAGTATTAACTAAGGCACCCCCACTATTACCTGGGTTTACCGCTGCATCGGTTTGAATAAAAGATTGATTTCTACCTACATCTAAATCCCGAGCTTTGGCACTAACAATTCCAGCGGTTACTGTTGAAGTTAAATTAAAAGGATTTCCAACTGCTAATACCCATTCTCCAATTTGGGTTTGATCAGAATCTCCGAAAGCCAAATAGGGCAGCTTTTCTTCAGGATTAATTTTAATCAACGCAATATCAGTTGTTTCGTCGCTTCCTATAACCTCAGCTTCATACTTTTTGTTGTTATTTAAAGTAATTTTTAGTTCAGTAGCTCCTTTAATTACATGGTTGTTGGTTACAATATATCCGTCCGAAGAAATAATAACACCAGAACCTGTACCTACCTGAGGTTGTGCTGAACCATCTGAACCATAAAAAATATCTAAAATACTAGGAACGGGCCTACCGGCGGTTACATTAGTGACATTCACTACAGCATTTACAGTATTCTTGGCAGCCAGTGTAAAATCAATTCCTTCAACTGCTGCACCATTATTTAATACTGGTTTGTTTAAACTGGTCTTAAATACTCTCGGAGAAGCTTCTTGAGAAATCACTTCATATTTCGTTTTTTCAAAAAACAATTTATAAGCGCCTAGTGTAATTGCACCTGCAAAAAGAGCTACAGCGAATAAACTTCCAAGTCTTTTCATACTAATTTCAATTTTTTATTAAACTTATTTACTAAAGTAAAAATATTGATTTTTGTTTTTTTTCAAAATGATTTAACGTGGCTTTAACTG
>CAZKQM010000061.1:0-17444 GCA_964554895.1 uncultured Maribacter sp.
CAAATGTTCTTTGCCCTACTTTTAAATTGAGTAATTATCAAATTAAATTTAAAATCTAAACCCTAAAGACAGTCCTGACCTATATATAAATGGGTTTGTAAATTGATATTCTCTCATATTTCTTCCTATTCCTGCAGAGACCTCCAAACTCAGTTTTTGACCAAAAGTAGACCACTTTTTACCTAGCCCAAGTCCTATTGCCAGGTTTGAGTAATCGTTGTTTCTATCTCCTAAATTTAGCTCTAAATCAGTTTGACCAGTGTAGTACAAGCCAAATACTTCAGCGAAAAAGCCGCTTTTAGGTTCAAAACCAAAATAGGCTCTAAGATTCGGACCAATTCCAAAATTGCCAGTTTTACTTAAAGGGTTTGCATTTGTATACAAGGTTCCACCTATACTAGTATCAGGGGTAAAATAATATTCATAGGCACCTTCAACTGCCGCAGAGCTTAAAAATCGCCCCATATTAAAGCGCAATTCATGATTGTTATAACCATCATGATAAGCCTGTGCTCCTAAATAAAAGGTTGTAAAAAAAGAAAGTATTAAAATATAATTTTTCATAACAAGTATTTTCAATGAGAGAAAATCAAATGTCGTTCCAAACTTTTTTAATGGTCAAAACATTCTTTACTTTCGAGAAAAATTAAAAGCAATGAAAATAGTATCCTACAATGTAAACGGAATTAGAGCTGCTTTGAAGAAGGGTTTTATTGAATGGTTGCAATCAGTAGATCCTGATGTCATTTGTTTACAAGAAATCAAGGCACAAGAAGATCAACTTGATTTGTCTGTTTTTACAGATGCAGGATATGCATTCAACTATTGGTATAGTGCTCAAAAGAAAGGCTATAGTGGTGTAGCTATTTTATCAAAAACTAAACCCAACCATGTTGAATACGGAACCGGAATTGAATCGATGGATTTTGAAGGACGAAATATCAGAGCTGATTTTGGAGACCTCTCAATTATGAGCATGTATTTGCCTTCAGGAAGTAATATGGCACGTTTAGATTTCAAGTTAAATTATATGGCTGAAATTCAAGAATATTTCAATGAATTGCGTAAAGAAAAACCTAACCTTGTTGTTCTTGGAGACTATAATATATGTCATGAAGCCATTGATATACACGATCCGATTAGAAACAAAAATGTTTCAGGTTTTTTACCTGTTGAACGCGAGTGGATTGGCAATCTGCAAAAAAGTGGCTTTATTGATAGTTTCAGACATTTTAATAAAGAACCCGATAACTATACCTGGTGGAGTTATAGAGCAAACGCTAGAAATAATAATAAAGGCTGGCGTTTAGATTATGCTATGGTAGCTGAAACTTTGAGAGAAAGATTAAAACGTTCTGTTATACTTTCTGAAGCCAAGCATAGTGATCACTGCCCTATTTTAGTTGAGATAGATGAAAACTAAAAAGTAAGTTTCAATAACACAGAAACCATATTTTTTCAAAAAAATTTTAATTATTTATGAAATATACAAAGCTGCCAAATACTGATATTGAGGTCAGTAAAATTTGCCTAGGCACCATGACCTGGGGTAATCAAAATACTGAAGAAGAAGGTCATGAACAGATGGATTTTGCTGTAGATCAAGGTGTCAATTTTTTTGATACGGCTGAACTATATCCTATACCTGCTCACCCAGATCGAAAATCAGTAACTGAAAAAATTATTGGTAATTGGTTTAAGAAAACAGGAAAAAGAGATCAAATTATTTTAGCCTCAAAAATTGTTGGCAAAGCCTCTTTTACAAAGTTTATCAGAGAAACAGGGTTTTCGCGTGAGGCGATTATTGAAGCTGTTGAGGGAAGTTTAAATCGGTTGCAGACTGATTATATTGATTTGTACCAATTACACTGGCCAGAACGAAACACCAATTATTTTGGAAAACGAGGTTACCAACATGCAATTGACGACTATTGGGAAGATAACATACATCAAGTATTAGAGACCTTAAGAGATTTAATGCAAGAAGGAAAAATTCGCAATGTTGGTTTAAGTAACGAAAACCCATGGGGTACCATGCGCTATTTAGAAGAAAGCAAGGTGCATGCTAACTTGCCTAGAATGGCTACGATTCAAAATCCGTATAGTCTATTGAACCGACAATTTGAAGTTGGTTCTTCAGAGATATCAATGCGTGAGGGAATTAAGTTATTAGCATATTCTCCTTTGGGTTTTGGGGCTTTAACAGGGAAATATTTGAATAATCAATTACCTGAAAACTCTCGATTGGCATTGTTTCCAAATTATAATCGATACATTCAAGGTAATGCCATGCTGGCAACCCAAAAGTATTATGATTTGGCCCATGAAAACGGCATTAGTTTGGCACAAATGGCATTGGCGTTTGTAAATTCAAGACCGTTTTTAACCAGTAATATTATAGGCGCAACCTCGATAGCGCAATTACAGGAAAACATTGGCAGTATTGATATCGAATTAAGTACAGAAGTTTTAGAGGGTATAGAAAAGATTCATAATGAAATACCAAACCCAGCACCCTAAAAAAGAAGACGAATGTATTTTTTAAGAATAGGTATCTGGCAAATAGCATTGATTATAGGTGTGATTCTTTTACTAATAGTCTTTGCAAGAATTTTTAATTCTAAAAACTAACCAAATAAGAAGCTAACTACTTGTTCAATTTTTGAAGCCAAAACAACTTCTATTTTCGAATTTTTAATCCCAATTTTATTGTTCTTAGAAATATAGATTGTGGTAAAACCTAACTTTTCAGCTTCAAGAATTCGCTGATCAATTCTTTGTACTGGTCTTATTTCTCCGGCCAAGCCAACTTCAGCGGCAAAACAGACTCCTTTTTCAATAGGTATATCTTCATTACTTGATAATATGGCAGCAACTACAGCAAGATCAATTGCAGGGTCATCAACTGAAATACCACCTGTGATATTCAAAAAGACATCTTTCGTTCCTAATTTGAAACCTGCTCTTTTTTCAAGAACAGCCAAGAGCATGTTGAGTCGCTTGGCATTGTAACCTGTTGTTGATCGTTGCGGAGTGCCATAAACGGCAGTACTCACTAGGGCTTGTATTTCAATCATTAAGGGGCGCATGCCTTCAACGGTTGAGGCTATAGCTGTACCACTCAATTGCTCATTATTTTTTGAAATAAGAATTTCAGACGGGTTATTGACTTGCCTGAGGCCTCCTTTTTGCATTTCATATATACCTATTTCAGCGGTTGATCCAAATCGATTTTTTAAAGAACGTAGTATGCGATACATATAATTGCGATCGCCTTCAAATTGCAACACAGTATCAACCATGTGTTCTAAAATCTTAGGGCCGGCAATTGAACCATCTTTTGTTATGTGTCCAATTAAAATTACAGGAGTATTTGTCTCTTTAGCAAACTTGATAAGTTCAGCGGTACATTCTCTTATTTGCGATATGCTTCCAGCAGCTGATTCAATATAATCAGAATGTAAAGTTTGTATAGAATCAATAACTACTATGTTAGGTTCGGTCTTTTCAATTTGCTTGAAGATATTTTGTGTTTTGGTTTCTGTCAAAATCAAGCAAGTATCACTATTAGGGTAAATGCGATCAGCACGCATTTTAATTTGTTTTTGACTTTCTTCTCCTGAAACATATAAAGTTCTATACGGAAGTTTCAAAGCTATTTGGAGTAACAGCGTGCTTTTACCAACTCCGGGTTCGCCTCCTAAAAGTACCAAAGCGCCAGGTACTAGTCCGCCACCAAGAACACGATTAAATTCAATATCTTGGGTATTAAGTCTGACTTCTTTTTCAGTCGAAATTTCATTTATTTTAAGTGGTACAGCTGTCCTTTGTATTGAAGAAGTAGGTGTTTTCCAATCTAATTTTTCTTCTTTTTGAATGACCTCTTCAACTACGGTATTCCATTCTTTACAGGCAGTACATTGCCCGACCCATTTTGCATATTGGGTGCCACAATTTTGACAGAAAAAGGCTGTTTTGGTTTTAGCCACGGATAGTTATAAATTTCAAACGAAGATAGAAATTTATATACGTATCTAAACTAAAAAAAGACCCACATGGGTCTTTTTTATATGTTTTGAATTCTATTATTAATAGCCGAAATCTGCCTTTAGCGCATCGATTTTTTCTAAAGCCATTTCTTTGGTAAGAAAATCAATTTCATCCATACCAAAAGCTTTTTCAAAAGTTCTTAAAGCTTTTTGAGGTTCACCCGTTTGTTCGTAATATTCAGCCTCAAAATAAAAGCCTAACATAGTGGTAGGAAATTCTTTTTTACAAAGATCTGACAAAGGTTTCAACGAATCAAAATCTTCTTTTTTACGAATACCAGCATAAACGGCCATAAGGTCATTAAGCTCTACACGTCTTGAAATTCTAAAAAGCTCTTGAATATTATTGTATTTGTTTTGTAAATAGTCAAAAACACCACCGTCATAGGTTAAAAGATCATTTTTATATTCTTTAGGACTTATAGGCTTAAACATTCCAAAAATATTATCAAAAGCTTTACCCATACCATAAGATGCAATAGACACGTGATCGGCACCATCATATTCATCATAAAAATAATGAAGAGATTCTTTATCAATTGCCTTAATCGCCTTATCCATTTCCATGATTCTGTTCGTGTATTTGCTTTTGTCTTTTTCTACAATTAACTGATAGAAAATTTCTTTATCAAATGCACCTAATCTTGAAGGTACTCTATTTTCCATTTCAGGAGCCAAGGTCGGCGATATATTTATATAGGCGTTGAAAAGAGAATTTTCTTTGAATAACCAATAATTCTGAAAGTTAGCTGTAATGTCATAACCAACTACCATTTTAAATGGTACCGTGCTGTAATGAAGATCTAAATACGGAATCAATTCTATTCCTAAAAATTCAAAGAATTTTTTGGCTTTAGGGGCGGGCAGTCCGTTTTCTTCAAATTCACAATCATCAAGGCGAATACTTCTTTCACTTTGATGAATACCTACCACAATACTTTGCGGCATGCCATGAAATTCACTGTAAAATTTTGACGTAGCCACTACTTGATCAAATAAATATTCTCCGTCTAAAACAATTATTAAAGGATACTTATTTTCTTCATCATAATCTTCAGGTATATAATAGCTGACATCACGTCTTTCTTGAAGTTTAAAAGATTCGAAAATCTCTTGAGTAACTTGCGCTTTACTTGTAAAGCTAAATAATAGTAAACCAAGGGTTAATACGCGTAACATAATATGTTTTTTAAAAGTTTTAAGACCTTTTATTTCTGTTCATTAACGGTAATAAAATGAAAGATATTGCCCCAAAAGCTATGATCATCAAGGTCTGTGCAATCCACATTATCCATCCAAAGGCTTGGGCACTATTAAAGTTAAGTCCAAAAAACTCTAGTGCAGTACCTACGAATAATGGGTAAGCAATAAATCCACCGTTTGTGGTAGTCATAGCAATTGCACCCCCAACAAAGGCAACTAAAAGAGCAGCCATCGAGATATCAATTGTTTCTGGCAACGTAAATTTAATAACCCAGAACATAGTAACGTAGGCAACCCAAATAAATAGGGTGTGAAAAATAAAAAGCCATTTATGTCTCATTTTAAAAATGCTCATGATACCATCAAGCATATTACTCAAAAACAGCTTAATTTTTTGGGCTAATGCTGAGGTTGAATTTTTTATAATTCTAATGGCTACTGTAAGTCCAAGAATTCCAACAATTAACATCAGTAAGCCACCATAAATACCAATACCACTTTCATTCATGAAGCCAACAATTAAATCAGCCTGAAACAAAAAGGCAATTAAAATGATTGCCAGCAACATGACAACGTCAATAATTCTTTCAGAAACAATGGTACCAAAACCCTTTTCAAAAGGAACATCTTCATAGGTAGCTAATTCAGTAGCACGCAAAAATTCTCCAGATCTTGGAATTCCTAAATTTGCTAAATAAGCTGTAAGAATCATAAACATGTTGTTGTGCACCTTAGGCGTATAGCCCAAAGGTTCTAATAAATAGTTCCATCTAATTGCTCTTGAAAGGTGGCTCAATAATCCTATTAAAATTGACACGCCCATCCAAAAGGGGTTAGCACTTTTAATGTGATTTACTATTTCGATTCGCTGGTGAGGTGTAGTTGAATAGTAGAGGTAGCAAACCAAAAAAACTCCCAATGCAATAGGGAGAATTATCTTTAATATTTTTTTCAAGGATTCGCTCAAAATTATTTTAATAAGTTATTCTCTTCATTAGGAAATACTAGCGATGGATTGAATTTTTTTGCTTCTTCAATATCCATTCTAGCATAAGTTATTAAAATAAGCACATCGCCAACAGCCACTTTTCTTGAGGCAGCACCATTTAGGGTAATTTCTCCACTTTTTCGCGGCCCAGGTATGGCATAGGTTTCAAGCCTTTCGCCATTATTATTGTTTACTATTTGCACTTTTTCGCCACATACAATATTGGCGGCATCCATTAAATCTTCATCAATGGTTATACTTCCAATATAATTAAGATCGGCACCAGTTACTTTAACGCGGTGTATTTTAGATTTTACTACTTCAATTTGCATGTGTCATGATTAGTTAAGAGCAACATTGTCAATGAGTCGAATATCATTTGCATAAACGGCAATGAACGCCCTATATTTTGTGTTTGGTTGTTTTCTCTTTAATTCATTCAAATTATCTGTATTTGCAATGGCAAAATATTCTAATTCAAATAAGGGGTGTTTTTTAAATTGTTTGTACACCCAATTACTTACTATAGTAGCACTTTTCGTGCCAAATTTCTTTTTTGCTGCCAGCAAGGTTTTATAAATAAAGGCCGCTTCTTGTCTTACTTTTTTAGGCAATCTTTCATTTCTTGAACTCATTGCCAAACCATGTTCTTCACGCACAATTGGGCAACCAATAATTTGTAATGCTATGTTTTTTGACTGAACTACTTTTCTAATGATTTGTAATTGCTGAAAATCTTTTTCACCAAAATAAGCGTTATCGGGTTCTATTAATCGAAACAAAGTTTCTACAATGGTTGCAACCCCTTCAAAATGGCCGTTTCTAAAGGTACCTTCCATTACTTTATCCAATCCTTCGAAATTATAAGAGGCTGATTTTATTTGATTATCATAAATCTCAGATGCCGTTGGGGCAAAAACAATAATATTCTGAGAGATTGACTTTAGTAGTGCAATATCAGCCTCAAGGGTATTGGGGTATTTTTTTAAATCGTCTTTATTGTCAAATTGTGTTGGGTTTACAAAAATGGTTACCACTACTGTTTTATTCTCAGAAACGGCTTTTTTAACTAAAGAGGCATGTCCTTTATGCAGTGCCCCCATAGTAGGTACCAAACCTAAACTTTCATCAGTATTCAATGATGAAAGAGCAGCTTGCAACTCTGATTTAGTTTTTGTGATTAACATTAAATAACGTTTAACGCCGAGCAAACTTACTATAAATACTGCTAATCTCTATAATTTTCGTAGTTTTGCAGCTACGCTAAAATTTAAATACAAAAGCTACTATATGAATGGTAAAAAGATATTGTTTGTTTCTTCAGAACTAGTGCCTTATCTACCTCAGAATGAAGTTTCTTTGATGTCGTATGAAACACCAAAAATGGTTAACGGAAACGGGGGTCAAATTAGAATCTTCATGCCACGATATGGCAATATTAATGAGAGACGACATCAATTACATGAGGTTATTCGATTATCAGGAATGAATCTTATTATCAATGATATGGATATGCCTTTGATCATTAAGGTGGCTTCAATACCTAAAGAACGCATTCAGGTTTATTTCATTGATAATGATGAATACTTCAAAAGAAAGGCAACTTTTAATGATGCCGACGGTAAACTTTTTCCAGATAATGATGAACGGGCAATTTTCTTTGCAAAAGGGGTGGTGGAAACAGTTAAGAAACTGAATTGGTCTCCTGATATTATTCATGTTCATGGTTGGTTAGCATCTTTGCTTCCTCTATATCTCAAAAAATTCTACGCCGATGAGCCTTTATTTGGCGATAGTAAAATTGTTACTTCTGTGTACAATAAAGGATTTGATGGCACACTTGATAAAAAGATGATTGATAAAGTTGCTTTTGATGGTGTAGATCCAGAGCAAGTTGAGTCTTTAAAAACACCAGACTATAATAATTTGTTAAAAGTTGCTGTAGATTTTTCAGATGCGGTTATTTTAGCATCAGAAGAAATTCCAGAAGAATTAGTTAGTCATATTTCCAACCTTAAAAAACCAGTGTTGCCATTTGTTTCAATTCAAGAATTTGAAGAGGCTTATGCAAATTTTTATAGCAACGAAGTTTTAAAATAATCGGAATGAATTTTTTTAAAAGGATATATATTTCTGCTTACGCAGGATTATTAATAATTGCCGCATTTGTCTCATGCGAGCAAGATCTTACTTCAATTGGGGCAGGTGTAATTGGTGAAGAGCCTTTTATTACAAATAAGGCTGAGTTTGATGTTTTTGCTTTTAATAGAAATATTGAAGCAGTTCAAACCAATCAACTTCCGGTTTATCAGGTTGGTACTTTTGAAGACCCAATTTACGGTAACACTAATGCGATTATTACTTCTCAGTTAGTACTCTCGGGAACAAATCCTACTTTCGGATTATTCTCTCAAAGCATAGAAGATACAGCAGCTGCTGAAGAAAGTATTACAATTATCGAAGAAAACGAAACCGTTAAAGAAGTGTTTTTATATATTCCTTACTTAACAAAAGGCGATAATCAATCTGACCGTGACGGTGATGGTGTTGATGATATTTTTGACAATGATCCAGATGACCCTAATAATGATAATGACGGTGATGGTCTAACCAATAGTCAAGAAAATTTGTCTGGCACTGATCCTTTAAATCCTGATACAGACGGTGATGGTGAAAATGATGATGTAGATACTGATACTGATATAAGTATGGTTGCTAAAAGAGTTGATATTGATAGTATATACGGTAATCGTGATACATCATTTAAATTAAAAGTTGAGACTTCTACTTTTTTCTTAAGAGATTTAGATCCTTCTACGCAGTTTACAGAAACTCAAACATTTTTTTCAAATCAAGATATACCAAATTTCACTTCTGAGGTTTTATTTGAAGATGAGGTGTTAATTAGTGATTTTGAAATTATTGTTGAATCAGTTTCAGTTGACGACCCAGATGTTGAACCAGATGACGAGGAAGATGAAGTAATAGTAAAACTTGACCCGGGCATTCGTGTTCCCTTAAATCCAGAATTTTTTCAAGAAAACATCTTGAATCAAGAAGGGTCATCAAATCTTTTGACTCAAGGTAATTTTAGTGAGTTTTTAAGAGGGTTGCATATCTCAATTGAACCAAAAGCAGGAGATAATCATTATTTATTACTCGATTTAACAGAAGCTTCAATTACAATAAATTATGATCATAATTCTATAGATATCAATGGCACTACTGACGATACTACTGATGATACAATTGTAAAGCTTGATAAAGTTTTTACCTTAAATTTATTATCGCGAAACCCAACTACTGGTATTATTGCCGGAAACGCTGTTAATACATTCGTTAATGATGTTTTCCCATCTGAAATCACAAATGCTATTGCCTCAACTGAAAATGCCTCAAGAATTTATTTAAAAGGGGGCGCGGGGACCTATGCAGAAATACGACTTTTTGATAATGATGGCGACGATACTGCTGAACAGATTAATCAGATAAAGGCAAATAATTGGATTATTAACGAGGCGAATTTGGTTTTTTATGTAGACAGAGAACGACTTGATGATGCCGGAGACTTTATTGAGCCGTTGCGGTTATACATGTATAATGCCGAGTCAAATGAAGCCATATTTTCAGGTACATTAGATCAGGTTAATCCAACTAATTCATTGGCAAGTTACCCACTGTATGACGGTATTTTGGAAGAAGAAAATGATAGAGGAATAAAATATACTGCCCGCATTACCACACATATTAATAACTTAATTGTACGCGATTCTGTAAATGCCACTTTAGGTTTAATGATTACTCCCGATATTAGGGCTATAGGAGCTCTTGAAGCTATAATAGAAAATGGAGAAACAAAAGAGTTACCAGTAACCTCTACTATAAGTCCGTTGAGTACAGTACTCATTGGTAGTAACGTACCTACTGATGAAAATGACAAAAAATTGAAGCTAGAGATTTTTTATACTGAAGCTCAATAATATTTTTCTACAAAGTTGAAATAAATTTTTATCTGACATTTTACATACCAGCTAGCCTTTTTTTACGTTAACAAACAAAAGTGATTAAACAATTTTTTGAAATTGATTATTTCGCTTTAAAACCAATAGACCAACTGAAAATTTAATTTATGTGTGGAATTGTAGGATATATAGGTCATAGAGATGCCTATCCAATTATTATTAAAGGCCTTCAAAGACTTGAATATAGAGGATATGATAGTGCAGGTGTTGCCATTTATGATGGCAACGGAATCAATTTAGCCAAAACAAAAGGTAAAGTTGAAGACCTAAAGAAAAAATCAAATGAATCCATTTCAGTTGAAGGAAAATTAGGTATTGGTCATACCCGATGGGCAACACATGGTGTGCCTAATGACGTAAATTCGCACCCCCACTATTCGAACTCAGGAGATTTGGTAATTATTCATAATGGTATTATTGAAAATTACGAATCAATTAAAATGGAATTAATAAAAAGAGGATATACCTTTCATTCAGATACTGATACTGAGGTTTTAGTGAATCTTATTGAAGAAGTACAACAAACAGAAGATGTAAAATTAGGAAAGGCAGTTCAAATAGCATTAAATCAGGTTGTTGGTGCTTATGCAATTGCAGTTTTTGATAAAAAAAAGCCAGACGAATTAGTTGTGGCCAAATTAGGAAGTCCTTTAGCAATTGGTGTTGGCGAAGATGAATTTTTCATAGCATCTGACGCCTCACCTTTTATTGAATTTACAAACAATGCGGTATATCTTGAAGATGAAGAGATGGCAATTGTTCGTTTAGGAAAAGAAATTAAACTTCGTAAAATAAAGGATGATTCTGTAGCCTATCCTAATATTCTTGAACTTCAAATGAATTTGGAGGAGATAGAAAAAGGAGGTTATGATCATTTCATGCTTAAAGAAATTTATGAACAACCTAGAGCCATTAAAGACACCTATAGAGGTAGGCTAAGGGCAGATCAAGGCATTATTAAAATGGCCGGTATTGACGATCATTTAGAAAAATTTGTCAATGCGAATCGCATCATTATAGTGGCCTGTGGTACTTCTTGGCATGCTGGTCTAGTTGCAGAATATATTTTTGAAGATTTGGCGCGCATACCTGTTGAAGTGGAGTATGCTTCTGAGTTTCGTTATCGAAATCCTGTAATTACTGAAAATGATGTTTTAATTGCCATTTCTCAATCAGGAGAAACGGCTGATACTTTAGCAGCTATTAAATTGGCAAAAGAAAATGGAGCCTTTGTTTTTGGTGTATGCAATGTTGTTGGATCTTCAATTGCAAGAGAAACACATGCTGGTGCTTACACTCATGCTGGCCCAGAAATTGGCGTTGCTTCAACAAAAGCATTTACAACACAAATAACAGTATTGACTTTAATCGCCTTGAAATTGGCTTGTGAAAAAGACAAAATTACAGAGGCTACTTTCAGATCGTATTTAAAGGAGATGGAAACTATTCCATCAAAAGTAGAAAAGGCGTTAGAATCAAATCCTCTTATTGAGATTATTTCTGAAGTATATAAAGATGCAACCAATTGTCTTTATTTA
The DNA here is from genome assembly GCA_964554895.1 of uncultured Maribacter sp. Lineage (GTDB taxonomy): Bacteria > Bacteroidota > Bacteroidia > Flavobacteriales > Flavobacteriaceae > Maribacter_C. Next base: position 11,801 of record CAZKQM010000061.1, read on the forward strand.
GGTAGAGGTTATAATTTTCCAGTTGCCTTAGAAGGGGCATTAAAATTAAAAGAGATAAGCTACATTCATGCTGAAGGGTATCCGGCAGCAGAAATGAAGCATGGTCCAATTGCTCTGATTGATGAGCAAATGCCAGTTTTTGTTATTGCTACAAAAAAAGGGCATTACGAAAAAGTAGTGAGTAACATTCAAGAAATCAAATCTAGGAAAGGTAAAATAATTGCTGTAGTTACTGAAGGTGATATTCAAGTAAAAGAATTAGCCGATCATGTAATTGAGGTGCCCGAAACTTTTGAAAGCCTCACTCCTTTGTTGACAACTATACCGTTGCAACTGCTTTCTTATCACATTGCTGTAATGCGTGAATGTAATGTTGACCAACCAAGAAACTTGGCGAAGTCAGTTACGGTAGAATAGATTTCAACCATATCAAATAGTTATCAGCCGCGAATTTATTCGCGGCTTTTTTTGTTTATTTATTGCTAATCTGCTAATATTTGAAGCATTCTTATATCAATAATTTATTATGCACGCATAATTTTTTTCATTTTATGAATTTTCATATGAAAAAATCGGTATATTGCCACCAAAATTATAACTAACTTAACATAATTATATCATGAAGACTCCCCTTTTAATAGCACTAATTCTGTGCAGTTTTTTAGGTTTTTCTCAAACCACAGTATCAGGAAAAGTTGTAGATGAAAACAACCAACCCGTGCCTGGAGCAAACTTGGTAATTGAGGGTAAAGCAATCGGAACAACCTCAGATTTCGATGGTTTATTTGAATTGAAAACATCTGAAGTTCCTCCCTTTAGACTTAAGATAACTAGTATTGGTTTTGCTGATGCCACACAAGATGTGACTGAAAACAATCAGACGTTTACCATTACAATGAATGAAAGTTCAACAGTTTTAGATGAAATTATTGTATCGGCTTCAAGAAGAAGAGAAAAGGTGCAAGAAGCTCCGGCTTCAGTTTCTGTATTGTCGGCGAGAAAGCTTGATGCAACGCCAAACGCAACAGACATTACTCGTAGTCTTATCAATGTGCCTGGGGTTCAAATTCAACAGCAATCAGCCAATAGAATTAATATTTCTATTCGTGGTGGTTCTGGTCTTTTTGGCACTTCAGTATTTCCAATCTTAGATTACAGAAGTCTTGTTGGTGCTGGTATCGGAACCTTTCAATCTGACCAAGCAGGATTAAATAATTTAGACATAGAAAAAATTGAAGTCGTGCGTGGTGCGGGTTCTGCCCTCTATGGCCCTGGGGTAACTCAAGGGGTGGTGCATTTTATTTCTAAAAGCCCGATTGATAAACCAGGTACCTCCATTGAACTAATTGGTGGTTCATTGAATACTTTTGGGGGTTCATTTAGACACGCAACTAAGGTTAGTGATAAATTTGGGTTTAAAATATTAGGTCAACATAGACAAGGTGACGAATTTACCTTAGATCCAAATAACCCTGATGATGCAGCGCGATTAGGTCTTTTTAGTAATACGGTTACTAGACCAAATTTAAATGCTGAAGGAGTTGTTGATCAGACATCTCCTGGCACAGTTTTAATAGACAATTTAGATGAAGATGGTGATGGTAATCCAATACAAGATGATTGGTTCAATACATCTATTAGTGCAGGCTTAGAATTCAGACCTTCAGATAACAATTCAATTAATGTAGCTTTAGGAACAAATAGGGCGAGTTCAGTATTTTATAATGAACAAGGTGAAGGTCTTGCTCAAGCTACAGAATATTGGGGTCAGGTAAGAGGTCAATTTGGGGGTCTTTTTGTTCAAGCTTTTTATGTTGATAATGATGGGGGCTCAGATGAAAATCCAACATTTTTATATCAAACAGGTTTTGATACCTCTATTGCTAGACAACAATTTGAAGCTCAAGCCCAATATAATTTTGACACGCCTAATTTCTTAAATGGAAATTGGACTGGTGGTGTTGATTACAGATTTGCTGGTCAAGATACTGGAGGTCTTACATACGGACGAAATGAAGATGATGATGATTTCAGTATTATTGGAGCCTATTTACAAGGTAAATTTGCTATTTCTGAAAAATTAGACTTAGTAGCAGCAGCACGTTATGATCAATTCAATTTTATTGACGAAGGCGGTTTCTCACCAAGGGCAGCTTTAGTTTACAAGGCTTCGCCAAAACATACTTTTAGAGCATCTTATAATCGAACTACGTCTACAGTTTCAAACCTTCAGTTAAATATTGATTTTCCACTTTCTGCTATTATACCTGGGTCATTTGATGTGTGGCTAAGAGGTAATAAAATAGAGCAGACTTTCGCTGATAATGCGACCATTGATTGGTTTACAAGTTTAATACCTAGTTTACCTGGCGATGCAACAGGTGCAGGCCTTCCTTTGGCAGCTGTAATTGGTCAAGAAGTTGCTCCAGGAGTTACCTTAAATGATTTTATTGCAGGTCAAATTCTCCAAGGGTTAGGAGCAGATCCAACAACAGCTCCTTTAGTACCAGCGGTACAAGCGGCCTTAGGGTCAATTAATTTAGGTAGTATTGGTTTTGGTGGTGCCTTAACACCTGGTTTTAATATTTTTGATGGAACACCAATCGGCGCTCAAACCGCACCTATTTCTCAAATTGCTATTAGCGATAATTGGGAAGTTGGATATAAAGGACTGCTAGGCGATAAATTAAGTGTTGCTGTTGATTTATATAGTGTTCGAGAAGACGGCAACTCGCAATTTACGGCTATCTCACCTGCATTCGCTTTGACAGGTATTGATGGTCTTTCAAATGATTTAGGTAACAATGCAGAAGCATTGTTTACTCCTGCCTTAATACAGGCATTGCAAGGTGCTGGTTTTGATGCGGCAACTGCCACAGCTACTGCAGCGGCCATTTCGCCAGTTATAAACGGCGCCTATACTGCAGGTGGTGATCAAGCCTTAAATACTCCGTCGGCTGCTTTTGGTGGTGCAACACTTACACAGGTATTACAAGCATTGCCATTTCATGCAACTATTCAAACCGAGCAAGTACCACAAACAGATGGTATTACTCACTTGGCTGCGGGTTATCGTACGTTTAATGAAAGATCGTATACTGGCTGGGATATTGGGTTAGAGTATTTCGCTAGTGATAACTTATCGCTGTTTGCAAACTACTCAGGAGTAAGTGAGACAGATTTTCTTCAAACTCTAAAGGGCGATGATAGCGGTGCCGAATTTGCCACAAGTTTGAATATTCCAAAAAATAAGTTCAGATTAGGTGCAAATTATGTACCTGAGTTAGGTCTTCGAGCGAATATTTCGTTCCAACATGATGAATCTTTTAATCCAATTGCGGGTCAATTTTCAGGTCCAACCGGAAATCGTAATTTGATTGATGCAGGTGTTGGTTATAAGTTTAAAGGTGGTATTCAAATAGATATAACCGCAACAAACCTTTTAGATAATGAGTACAGATATTACCAAAACTTTCCTCTTATCGGTAGAAGGGTAATTGGTAAAATTAGATTCGAGTTTTAATAGAAAATTAGAATTAATATGAAATTAAAAGGCATCTTTTTTAAGATGCCTTTTTTTATGTAAAAAAGAAGAAAAACAACTTTTCGATTACCGCTTTATATCCTATCTTTGCAGCCTGAAAAACAAAGGTTTTGGTACATAGATGCCAATGTTAATTCAATCAAAATAAAAAACAGAAGTAATGTCAAAAGTTACAGGTAGCGTTTCGCAGATTATAGGTCCCGTTGTTGATGTTGAATTTCAATCAGGAGACGAGCTTCCCAAGATTTATGATTCATTGGAAATTGCTAATGCCAATGGTGCCAAGCTAGTACTTGAGGTACAATCACATGTTGGTGAGAATACCGTTCGAACCATATCGATGGATTCAACTGATGGTTTAAGCAGAGGAACAGCTGTAGTGGCCACGGGTAGTGCGATTCAGATGCCCATCGGAGACGATGTTTATGGACGTCTTTTCAATGTAATCGGTGATGCCATAGATGGTTTAGGTAATTTGCCAAAGGCGGGTAAAGATGGTTTGCCAATTCACCGTGATGCGCCAAAATTTGAAGACCTAACCACAACTACCGAGGTCTTATTTACAGGTATCAAGGTAATTGATCTAATTGAACCGTATGCCAAAGGTGGTAAAATTGGATTGTTTGGTGGTGCAGGTGTAGGTAAGACGGTTTTGATTCAAGAATTAATTAATAATATCGCAAAAGGTCATGGCGGACTTTCAGTTTTCGCTGGTGTAGGAGAACGAACACGTGAAGGAAATGATTTATTACGTGAGATGTTAGAATCAGGTATTATCAAGTACGGAGATGATTTCTTGCATTCTATGGAAGAAGGTGGATGGGATTTATCTAAAGTTGATAAATCAGCGATGAAAGATTCAAAAGCAACTTTCGTTTTTGGTCAAATGAATGAGCCACCAGGAGCGCGTGCTAGAGTTGCGCTTTCCGGTTTGACTATTGCTGAATACTTTCGTGACGGAGCAGGAGAAGGTCAAGGAAAAGATGTCCTTTTCTTTGTAGATAATATTTTTCGTTTTACGCAAGCAGGGTCAGAGGTATCGGCACTTTTAGGTCGTATGCCATCTGCAGTAGGATACCAACCAACCTTGGCAACTGAAATGGGTGCAATGCAAGAACGTATTACCTCAACCAAAAGAGGTTCGATAACATCAGTTCAGGCTGTTTATGTTCCTGCAGATGATTTAACAGATCCAGCACCAGCAACTACTTTTGCTCACTTAGATGCGACTACAGTGTTATCGCGTAAAATTGCTGAGCTAGGTATTTACCCAGCTGTTGATCCATTAGATTCTACTTCGCGAATTTTGACTGCTGATATTTTAGGAAACGATCATTACGATTGTGCGCAACGTGTTAAACAGTTATTACAGCGTTATAAAGAACTTCAAGATATTATTGCTATTCTTGGTATGGAAGAATTATCTGAAGAAGATAAATTGGCCGTGGGTAGAGCAAGACGTGTACAACGTTTCTTATCTCAGCCTTTTCATGTAGCGGAGCAGTTTACAGGTATACCGGGAGTTTTGGTTGATATCAAAGAAACTATCAAAGGATTTAATATGATCATGGATGGTGAATTAGACCACCTACCAGAATCTGCCTTTAACTTAAAAGGAACCATTGAAGAAGCAATCGAGGCTGGAGAGAAAATGTTAGCAGAAGCTTAATTAGATAAAGATGTATTTAGAAATAGTATCACCAGAAGCGACTTTATTTGCCGGAGATGTAACCTCAGTGACCGTTCCTGGTATTAACGGAGAGTTTCAAATGTTGAAAGATCACGCCCCTATTGTATCTTTACTTCAAGAGGGTAATGTACAGATTGAAGGTACGGTATCAATTGATGAAGCGCATGAAAATAAATTCACGAAGAATGCAGATGGCAAGACAGTTTTAGCTATCTCTAGTGGCACCATTGAAATGAAAGATAACAAAGTGATTGTATTGGCTGATTAAGCTCTTAAATCAAAATAAACCTAAAGCTGTGTTGAATAAACACAGCTTTTTTTGTTCTTTTAATTAAAATTTGAAATTATTATTTTATGAATAAAAATGTTATAATTTCTGAAGGAAATAGACCTTGGTGGCAACTTCTAAT
>CAZKQM010000062.1:0-17336 GCA_964554895.1 uncultured Maribacter sp.
GGTTATTAACCAATTAAAACTTTAATAATGAAAAAATTAGTAGCAGAATTTATTGGAACTCTTTGGCTTGTACTTGGAGGTTGTGGGAGCGCAGTTCTTGCAGCAGGTATTCCAGAGTTAGGTATTGGCTTTGTAGGTGTATCATTAGCCTTTGGTCTTACTGTTGTTACCATGGCATACGCCATTGGTCACATCTCAGGTTGTCACTTAAACCCCGCCGTTTCTATTGGACTTTGGATGGGCGGTCGTTTTGACGCCAAAGATTTATTACCCTATATCGCCGCTCAAGTGCTTGGCGGAATTGCAGGTGCTGGAATATTGTACCTCATTGTAAGTAACCAAGCTGGATTTACTAGTGTTGGTGATTTTGCCGCTAACGGCTTTGGAGAACATTCTCCGGATAACTATAATATGGTTGCAGCTCTTGTGACTGAAATAGTGATGACCTTTATTTTTCTATTTGTCATCTTAGGTACTACGCATTCAAAAGCGCCCAAGTATTTGGCAGGTCTTGCAATAGGACTTTGTTTAACCTTGATTCATCTTATCAGTATTCCTGTAACCAATACATCGGTTAACCCAGCCAGAAGTACGAGTCAAGCAATTTTTGCTGATGTTGATTGGGCATTACCGCAACTTTGGTTATTCTGGGTCGCGCCAATTGTTGGAGCTATTATCGCTGGTTTAGTATATAAAAATTTATCGCCAGAAACCAACGATTAAGCATTACAAGAATTTAAAAATTGCACTCTGACTTAAGGTTGGGGTGCATTTTTATTTGGTATATTTAGTCTTCACTTTACAAAACCAACCTATGCCCATTGCTATTGTTATTATTGGAATTCTCATCTTATTCCTTCTAATTGCACGCTTTAAACTCAACGCTTTTATTGCCTTTATTTTAGTATCTCTTTTCGTGGGAATAGGAAATAAAATGGAAATTCTTCAAGTGGTAAAATCTATTGAAACCGGACTGGGTAAAACCTTAGGCGGCTTAATTCTCATTCTTGGCTTGGGTGCTATGCTCGGAAAGTTAGTCGCTGATAGTGGTGCCGCGCAGCGTATTACCACCAAATTGGTCGCTAAGTTTGGAAAAAAGAATATTCAATGGGCTGTTGTTCTTACTGGTTTTATAGTGGGGATACCCATGTTTTATACGGTTGGTTTTGTCATATTAGTGCCCTTAGTTTTTACTGTAGCAGCGGCTACTGGTCTACCTTTAATTTATGTAGGATTACCCATGCTCGCTTCACTTTCAGTAACGCACGGCTATCTTCCGCCACATCCAGCGCCAACTGGAATTGCCGTTATGTTTAAAGCAGATATTGGTAAAACTTTGCTCTACGGAATTGTTGTGGCCATTCCGGCAATAATTGTAGCAGGACCTTTATTCTCTAGAACAATTAAAAACATAAAAGCGACTCCTCTCAAAGAATTTATAAATCCGAAAGTCTTAACTGATGATGAAATGCCCAGTACTTTCACAAGTATTTTTACCGCCTTATTACCTGTTGTTTTAATAGGATTTGCGGCTCTAATTGATTCTTTTGCTCACGATGGAAGTATTGTAAAAGAAGTTGCTTCGGTTATTGGTAATCCGGTTCTTGCCTTGTTAATTTCTGTTTTAGTAGCCATCTATACGCTTGGTCTAGCGCGTGGTAAAAAAATGACAGAAATTATGAATTCAGTTGCAAGCGGAGTTACAGGTATAACCATGGTACTCTTAATTATTGCAGGTGCAGGGGCCTTAAAAGAAGTATTAATTGATAGCGGCGTTAGTGATTACATTGGTACTATGTTAAAAGGTTCATCTATTTCTCCTTTACTACTTGCCTGGTTAATTGCAACCGTGATTCGGGTATGTGTGGGTTCGGCAACCGTTGCAGGATTAACCGCAGCTGGTATTGCACTTCCCCTTCTAGGCAGTTCTGACACTAGTCCTGAATTAATGGTTTTGGCTATTGGGTCGGGTAGTTTGATGCTTTCACATGTTAATGATGGCGGATTTTGGTTGTTTAAAGAATATTTTAATGTATCAATAAAAGACACCTTAAAAACATGGACGGTCATGGAAACCACAGTTGGAGTTATGGGTCTGATTGGGGTATTGGTTTTAGATTTATTCATTTAAAAAAATAATATGAGCACTGCTTCAGAAAGAATTAAAGAATTAGGTTTGGTTTTACCGCCAGCACCCCCACCTGCTGGGGTGTATAAACCCATTTTAGTAATCGATAATTTTCTATATGTTTCTGGGCAAGGGTGCAGACGCACTGATGGGTCTTTGGTAAAAGGTCGGCTAGGTCATGATTTAAGTGTAGAAGAAGGTAAAGCTGCAGCCAGGCAAACTGCCCTTACAATGTTATCAACCATTACCACACATTTTGGTGATATTGATCGAATCAAAAGACTTGTTAAAACTTTAGGTATGGTTAATAGTGCCCCTGATTTCGGAGATCAACCCTTGGTCATTAATGGGTATAGTGAACTCATGGCTGAAGTTTTTGGACCCGACCATGGCGTAGGTGTTCGAAGCGCCGTTGGTATGATACTTCCGGGGGGTATTGCTGTTGAGATAGAAGCCATGTTTGAACTTCATAAATAATTGTATGTCAAATAATTGGTATACCCTAAAAGACACCACTACCCTCAATTCACCTTCTTTATTGGTGTATCCTGAAAGAATTGAAGAAAATATTCGCACTATGATTTCAATTTGCGGTAGTGTTTCAAATATCAGACCGCATATTAAAACACATAAAATGGCAGAAATTATTGCCATGAAACAACGTCATGGTATTCATAAATTCAAATGTGCCACTATTGCAGAAGCTGAATTATTAGGGCAATGTGGCGCTCATGATATTTTACTAGCGATGCAGCCCGTTGGTGCTAATATAAATCGATTTTTTATGCTTACGGATGCTTTTCAGAAATCTCATTTTTCAACCGTAATTGATAACCAAATTACCCTCTCTCAAATAGCCACATTAGCAAAAGAAAAGAATACAGTGGCATCACTTTATTTAGATGTTAATTCAGGCATGAACCGTACCGGATGCCTCCCCGATGAAAGTGCCGTTGCTTTATATTGTTCAATGGAAAATAACCCCAATATACAGGCCAAGGGACTACATGTATACGACGGACACATTCGCAATTCTGATCTTAGAGAACGCACTCAAGTCTGTGATTCCGATTTTGAAAAAGTTTTAGAATTAAAAAATAGCATCAAAAGAGAAGGAGTAACGGTAGCTGAAATTATTGCAGGTGGTTCGCCTTCATTTCCCATTCACGCCCAGCGTAAAGGTGTTGATGTGAGTCCGGGTACTACCTTACTCTGGGATGCTCGATATGCAGAACTATTTCCTGATATGCAATTTCTTAATGCCGCGGTTTTATTCATTCGTGTTATCAGCAAACCCGTGCCCGATATTCTATGTTTTGACCTCGGTCATAAATCAGTTGCCCCTGAAATGAATTTTCCAAGAATTCAAATTTTGGGCTTAGCAGACAGTGAACAAATTGGTCAAAGTGAAGAGCACTTGGTTGTTAAAACCCAACATGCTCACAAATTTGAAATAGGCCATGAATTTTATGCTATTCCCTATCACATTTGCCCCACGGTTGCCAAATATGAAGAAGTAGTAACCGTTTCAGATCATCAAATTTCTGGTACTTGGAAAGTAGCCGCTAGAAATCAAAAAATTAGTTTGTAGTCATGTTTATCTTCGATGCACATCTGGATCTTGCGATGAATGCCATGGAATGGAATCGTGATTTAAGATGGTCAGTAAAAGACATCCGTGAAAGCGAAAAAGGAATGACTGATAAACCTGATCGCCAAAATAATACGGTTTCTTTTGAGGCCATGCGTAAAGGCAATATAGGGCTTTGTATGGCCACCCAAATTGCACGTTATGTAAAATCCAAGAATGCATTACCAGGTTGGAAATCGCCAGAGCAAGCATGGGCGCAAACACAAGGTCAACTAGCCTGGTACAGAAGTATGGAAGCGGCAGAAGAATTGGTGCAAATTAAAAATAAAGAGCAACTTAATGCACATTTAAAATTTTGGAAAAATACTGCTGAAAAAAAACCTATCGGATATATTTTAAGTTTAGAAGGCGCAGATTCAATTGTTTCTCTACACTATTTAGAGCAAAGTTATGAGCAAGGCCTAAGAGCTATTGGTCCTGCCCACTATGGCCCAGGCACCTATGCATTTGGAACAGATTCTGTTGGAGGTATTGGCACCAAAGGAAAGGCTTTATTAAAAGAAATAAACCGCCTAGGTCTCATTCTAGATGCCACCCATTTGTGTGACCAAAGTTTTTGGGAAACCATGGATGTGTTTCAAGGTGCGATTTGGGCAAGTCACAACAATTGTAGATTCTTAGTAGATCATAACCGTCAATTTTCAGATGAGCAAATCAAAGAATTAATCAAAAGAGATGCGGTTATTGGCGTGGTCTTAGACGCTTGGATGATGGTGCCCAATTGGGTACGTGGAAAGTCTACACCTCAATCAATGAAAGTTTCATTTCAGCAAATGGCCGACAATATTGACCATATTTGTCAATTAGCAGGCAACACTTTGCATGTGGGTATCGGGAGCGATTTAGATGGTGGTTTTGGCAAGGAACAATGTCCGGCAGATGTAGATACTATTGCTGATTTGCAAAAAGTGCCGAATATTTTGAAAAATAGGGGTTACTCTCAAATGGATATAGAAAATATTATGCATGGCAATTTCATTCAATTTCTTCAAAAAAATCTTCCAGAAACATAGAAATTAAGTCATTTAGTCGAATTTAACCCAGTTTTAAGACGAGATGGCAGGGTATTTGTTATTTTTAAGTCTGTAAGACGACTACCCAAGTACCATGAAAACAACGCTTACTTTCATTCTTTTTTTAATACTATCTTTTTCAGGATGGGCACAAGGTGATGTGCCTACTACAAAACCCCTAAAAATTGATGAAGCCAATAAGGTTGATGAATCTGGTAAAAAAGAAACTGGTACCGCTTTAAAAATTCCTTCGGTCATAAAAGAGCAGCCTGAAATTAAGATGAAAGATTCACGTGCACCAGTAAAGATGTTACCCGACAAAAAATTGGTGCAGGCAGGGCATGATTTGAAAATTGACCCGAAAATAAGAACCCGAAGCGCCAAAGAAGGATCGCAAGACTTTTTTCCAGATCAAAATTTGGGAGAAATTAAAAGTAATGGCAAATTTGTTGGCGTAGTTTGTCGTGATCATGAATACGTTGACGGTGATCGCGTAAAAATATATTTAAACAACCAAGTCGCTGACCCAAATATTTTGTTGACTGGAACCTTTAAAGGTGTTAACCTAGATCTTAAAAAAGGTTTTAATCAAATAGATTTTGTGGCTTTAAATGAAGGTTCTTCTTCACCTAATACTGCTCAAATTGATGTTTATGATGACCAAGGTCAATTAATTTATTCTAACAAATGGCTATTGTCAACAGGTTCTAAAGCCAGACTAGTTATTACAAAAGATTAAGTAGTTTTTTTACTCAGCCCTTTTTCCAGGGGTGTATTTTTCTTTTGCTCTTTTCATCACATCATCTTTATAAAAAGGTACATCTTTCCAATTGACATCAGCATACATTTGTATTTGATCATTAAAGTGAGGTGAATTTGGATCTCCGCTTTGCCCACCGGCCAAAATACTTTTAGCTTTTATCTTTTCACCAAATTCAACAGCAGCCACAAAACTATTGCCACGAGTACCATATATCTTGTTTGCCCCTTCTGTGGTATATCTAGCTCCGTAAGCTGCCAAGGCCCCCCATCGCCCTGATGCAAAACCAATAGGAATACTGGGTTTACTATCATCAAAAGCTTGACGGATGTCTCCGTTTAATCGTTGGTAGCGGTTAACTTCTCGCCAGGGCTTATTCCATGTGCCGAAATCAGCAGTTAACTGGCTAATAGTTTTTTCAAAGATTTTCAATTTTTCATCAGATTCATTGCCCCAAAATTTAACCCTTTGCATTGGGGTCATTCCTTCCGGATATTTTCCTTCTTGATAATATCTTGTTCCATAAAAATGAGCTAAGGTCATAGCGACCGATTCTTTTGATGTTTTAAAATTCCAATTCCTTAAAATCTCTATGGGCTCTTTTAAAATATTTTTATCGTGACCTCTTGAATCATATGCTTCAATCAAACCAGGAATCAAAGCTTCAAAAGCAGGCAAATATGGGTCGTGCGCCAGTTCAATTAATCCGTCTAAAGTATACCCTTTCTTATCCTTCAATAAACTAATCGCATGAACACCACGAAAGTTTTCACGGTCTATCGACATATAATTGGGGTAATTTTCTTTCTTCGGACTAAATTCTAAAGCTGCGGTAAAGGGCGTAGAATTACAATTTTGCAACCAACCATTTTCAGGATTCAGCAAGCCAATATTTTCATCAACGGTATGCAAGCCTTGCCAATCTGTTTTTGGGTTCCATCCTTCAACAGGTTTTGAATAATCGTAGCGTACATCTCGCTTAGGAATAAAATTACCATGAAAATAAGCGATGTTGCCTTCAGCATCAGCATAAACGGTATTGTTCGAAGAATTGGTTCTGATATCCATCATTTCTCTGAAACCTTTATACCCATTTTGTTTGGTTCGAATAAAAGATTGTTCAAGCGCTTGTACAGGTTCCCACATTATGGCTGAGGTAGTCCAATTTCCTTCTGTCATGTGGGTAATTGGTCCGTGATGGGTGTGGTATGCAGGATATGTTTTTGTTTTAAAAATTTCTCCATCTTTATACTTCAAACTGATTTCAGAAACTTCCACTGGTCGCAGTTCTTCTCCGTATTGATACATGACATTACCGTCAAGATTAGTGATGTTTTCTTTAAACTCATCAATTACATCAGTATACGTTGAAGTATGCATCCAACCTGTTTTTTCATTGAACCCTTGATAGACAAAAAATTGCCCCCAGGTAACTGCCCCGTAGGCATTTAATCCTTCCTCCGAAACTACATGCACCTCGCCTCTAAAATAAAATGAAGTGTGCGGATTAATCAAAAGCATGGTGTTTCCTGATTCTGTCAACTTACCAGAAATAGCAATGCCGTTTGAACCCTGTGGCTCTGCCATTTCTTCTTGCTTATGTACTTCAATAAGTTCACCTTTCGGAATTTCCATTTTCCCTTCATAAAAAGCTTTTATTTTACTTGTTCGAATACGTTCAATATCGCCCCCAATTGAACCCTCACTAAAATACATGGGCATCCAGGGCTCAAAACGAGTCAATAATTTTGGCTTAACCTCTGGGTGGGTATACAAGTAATAATTGATGCCATCAGCAAAAGCATCACATAATTCTTTTAACCAATCAGGACTTTTTTCATAATTTGCCTTTGCTTCTTCTTCAGTCATAAAAAGCTTCGCACGTAAATCACTATACAAAGCCTCTTCTCCTTCAATCTCAGCCAAGCGGCCAGTCGCCCAAATATAATTTTGTTCTACACGATTAAAATCATCTTCGCACTGTGCGTATAAAAGTCCGAATACGGCATCAGCATCTGTTTTACCATAAATGTGAGGAACTCCGAAATCATCACGAATTATTTCAATGTTTTTTGCTTGTACTTGCCACTGCTCAAGCTCAGCATTTACTTGTGACTCGGTTTTACATGAAAGAGCAATTAAGCAAACTAAAGAAAAGAAAAAATAGCGTATCATCATAGAAATTTAATACTATGAAAATACACTATTTAACGGCTAATCAAATCTTAACCCTCTAAAAAGTTCTTTCTAACTTCAGAAGCATCTACGGTTACAGTATACTCTTTACCGCCTCTAAGATACCGCACGTCAATTTTGTTTTTATCAGCAAGAACATTTCGAACGCCTTCAATGCATCCTACATGGCAGGTTTCTTGCGTATCAATTTGTAAAATAATATCTCCGCCCAATAAAATGGGCCTGCCATTAACATTTGCAGAAATTGTTCCTCCTTGTAGACCAGCTTTATCTGCTGGACTTGCCTTGGCTACTTTTTGTACCAATAAGCCACCGCTCAGATTCAAATTAAACAAACGCGCCAAGTCTTCTGATTTCAGAAAAACACTTTCAACACCAATCCATGGTCTGTCTTCAAAAGCTAATAATGACTTGACGGTATTACTGGTTACCGCCATGCCTATACCTTGAAATCCTCCTGAAACGGTTAAAATACTTGAAGCAATACCCACAACTTCTCCGTTTGAATTAAAAAGCGGGCCCCCACTGTTGCCCGAGTTAATAGCCGCATCAGTTTGAATAAATTCTATATTGACCGTGCCATCGTACAATGCATTAAAATTTCTAAAAGCCGAAACAATTCCTGATGAAAAAGAATTTTCCATTCCGTATGGACTACCAATGGCATAGATATTTTGCCCAACAGCCATAGCATCTGAATTACCCAAAGTAGCATGTGCTAAAGAGCTATCAGGAATATCTAATTTTAATAATGCAATATCAGCAGTTTTTTCACTAAACAAAACGGTAGCCTCACGTAATTTTCCGTCTTGTGTTTTCACTTTTATTTTTGTGCTTCCGTCTACCACATGTGCAGCGGTAAGAATATGACAATCATGTGAAATTAAAACACCTGAACCTAAACCACTATTTTGGGTAGGCCCTTGTGAAGTATATGCATTTGTGGTAGTATATATGGTCACTACAGAACTTACCGCTTTTTGATATAATCTTGCCACATTTATTTCTGAGGCACTCAAATTAGTTGGAATAGTTCTTTTTTTAGCCGGTGCATGCCCTGTTTGTGCCATTACCGCTGATAGCGTAAAAACAGATAGTGCTATAATCAATACTACTTTTTTCATTGTCATGAGTTTGTTGTTAAACGTGAAGCCATATTGCTTCTTTGAAGTCAGTCGTAATTAATTCAAAAAAATTAAATCAACCATAAAAATTTATTCAGTTTTAAGCCTCTAAAAGCGTAAAGGAAACCTTTAAAACATACTGATTTCAATGAATTATACATACCTTTAATTTTTCATTTTTAGAGCATGGCAGAAAAAAAAGTTAGCATCCTTAAAGCATTTAAAACCATTATTTGGCCAAGGCGTAATCTTGTTTTTATTGGATTAATTCTAATAGCGGTTAGTAAGGCGGCAAGTTTTGTTACTCCTATTGCTACAAAATATCTAATTGATGAAGCCTTTGCCAATAAAGATTTACCGCTGCTTCAAAAAATAGTTGGTATTATCATGTTAGCCTTAACCATTCAAGCAACAACTTCATTTCTACTGACTTATATTTTAAGTGTTCAAGCCCAGTATCTAATTTCAGAGTTAAGAGCGCAGGTTCAAAAAAAGGTTTTATCCTTACCCATTCGTTTTTTTGATAATACGAAATCAGGCGCGTTAGTTAGCCGGATTATGAGCGATGTTGAAGGTGTTCGAAATCTAGTTGGCACTGGTCTAGTGCAGTTGGTTGGCGGTACTGTTACCGCCATAGTCTCTTTTATTCTATTAATAGGAATTAGTTGGAGTATGACTCTCTTCACTTTACTACCACTTATCGTTTTTGCCTTTATTGCACTAAAAGCATTTAAGGTAATACGTCCTATTTTTAGAAATCGCGGAAAAATCAATGCAGAAGTAAAAGGAAGGTTAACAGAAACTTTGGGCGGAGTTCGCGTCATTAAGGGCTTTAACGCTGAACAACAAGAAAATACCATTTTTGAAAATGGAGTAGGGCGATTGTACCAAAACGTCAAAAAAAGTTTGATTGCTACTGCGGCAATGACCAGTTCGGCAACATTTCTTATCGGAATTGCCACTACTGGAGTTATGTATTTTGGTGGAACTAAAATTATCGCTGAAGAACTTACCATAGGCGAATTCATAGAATTTACCGTGATTTTAGGGTTGATGATTGCCCCTATTGTGCAAATGAGCAATATAGGAAGTCAACTTACCGAAGCACTTGCAGGCTTGGATCGCACTGAAGAATTGATGAATGAAATGTCTGAAGCTGATGAAGGCACGCGTAACATTAAACTTTCAAAAATTCAGGGTAATATGCGATTCAATGATGTTTCATTCGCCTATGAGGAAGATAAAGAGGTACTTCATAATATCAACTTTGAGGCGAAATCAGGAGATGTGATTGCCCTTGTAGGAAGCTCAGGTTCTGGTAAATCAACTATTGCAGGCTTAGCAGCCACATTTTTGAATCCCGATTCAGGGCAAATTACCATAGATGGTCAAGATTTAGCAAAAGTTGACCTGACTAGTTTTCGCCAGTTTTTAGGAGTGGTGTTACAGGATGATTTTCTTTTTGAAGGCACTATTCGAGAGAATATACTTTTTCCTAGGCCTAATGCTTCTGAAGAGGACTTGACAGCCGCAGCAAAAGCCGCCTATGTTGATGAGTTTACCGATCGTTTTGATGATGGACTTGATACCTTAATCGGGGAGCGAGGCGTAAAACTTTCTGGAGGTCAACGCCAGCGTATTGCCATTGCACGAGCTGTTTTAGCCAACCCCAAAATATTAATTCTGGATGAAGCTACTTCAAATTTAGATACCGAGAGCGAAGCTTTAATTCAAAAGAGTTTATCTGAATTAACGAAAGGACGAACCACTTTTGTAATCGCCCACCGTTTGAGTACCATTCGCAAAGCAAATCAGATTTTGGTCATTGAAAACGGAAAAATTGCCGAGCGAGGTACCCATGATGAATTGATTGAAAAAGAAGGTAGGTATTATAATTTGTTTACATATCAGGCGAGGATTTAAACATAGACCGCTTTAGGCTTTAGGCTTTAGGCTTTAGGCAAAATGAAAAAATACTATATAATGTAAAATTGCTTAAACCAATAAGAGACATTTGTATTTGAAAAATTTTCGGTAAGTTCTCTCCTGCGTCGGGAAGACAAAGAATATTTTAAACTTCCTCCGGGGCCAACTCAACTTCCAAGCCTTCTAAATCTTCGGTCATATGAATTTGGCAACCTAAGCGAGAATTGTCTTCTACGTTAAAAGCCTCCGCCAGCATCGCATCTTCATCGTCTGATTTTTCAGGCAATTCATGTTCTGACTTTATATAACATTGACAAGAAGCACACATGGCCATTCCGCCACAAATACCCATCGTACCTTCTGGAGCTAATTCATAAGAACGTACCACTTCCATCAGGTTCATGTTCATATCGGTTGGGGCGTCTACTTCGTGAGTTACGCCTTCTCTATCTATTATACTTATCTTGATATCTGACATGACTTATTCTATCTTCTTTACTACTGCTTTTGGCGCTTCTTTTTTACTTCCATCAAAACCAGTGACACCACCAACGGTAGTATATTTCATAACGTATTTCTTATCAGGAAAAATTCTTTGATAGGCACTTTGGCACATCAAAGTCGCCTCATGGAATCCGCAAAGGATTAGCTTTAATTTACCTGGGTATGTATTCACATCTCCGATGGCATATATACCAGGAATATTGGTTTGATAATCTAGAGTATTGTCAACTTTAATCGCGTTTTTTTCAATTTCTAATCCCCAATCAGCAATCGGGCCCAGTTTTGGCGACAATCCGAAAAGCGGAATGAAATTGTCCACTTCTAAAGTGATTTCTTCTTCTGAACATGTGTTTTTAACGCGTACTGATTCAAGCTTGTTTTTTCCTTTTAAATCAATAATCTCAGCAGGGGTAATCAATTTTATTTTTCCGTCGTCTTTTAAATGCTGCACTTTTTCAACGGAATCTAATGCTCCGCGAAATTCATTTCTTCGGTGTACTAAAGTAACTTCAGCAGCAACATCCGCCAAAAAAATACTCCAGTCTAAAGCGGAATCTCCTCCCCCAGCAATTACTACTTTTTTGTTACGATATACCTCAGGGTCTTTAATGATATACGCAACGCCTTTATCTTCATAATCAGCAATAGTATTCAGCAGGGGTTTACGCGGTTCAAAACTCCCTAATCCCCCAGCTATTGCGACTATGGGTGCATTGTGTTTTGTGTCCTTATTGGTAGTAACTATAAAAGAACCATCCTCTAATTTTTCAATGGTTTCAGCTCTTTCACCAAGTGTAAAGCCAGGTTGAAAAGGTTTTATCTGACCCATTAGATTATCGACCAATTCTCCTGCTAATATTTCAGGAAAACCGGGTATATCGTAAATCGGTTTTTTTGGATAAATTTCAGAGCATTGGCCACCTGGCTGTGGCAAAGCATCAATTAAATGGCATTTTAATTTCAGTAAGCCTGCCTCAAAAACAGTGAAAAGACCCGTTGGACCTGCTCCAATAATTAATATATCTGTTTTAATCATTATCGTTCTTCTGAGCGATTTAGGAGAGATTGATTACCTCTTCTATTTGAGGAGCATACTTTTTAATGGTCATTTCCACACCACTTTTCAAAGTCATTTGATTCACTGAACACCCTACACAAGCGCCCTCTAAACGAACTTTAACAGAATTTTCATTGTCGATTGACACCAAAGAAATATCGCCGCCATCGCTTTGTAAAAAAGGGCGAATTTCTTCTAAGGCCTTTTCAATATTTAATTTTAATTCTTCGGAAGTCATTGTTGACATAGCCCTTATTTTTTAACGGCAGAACAGCCTGCCATTGTTGTTATTTTTATCGCCTCAGTAGGCGCAATATCTTTATTTCTTTTGACCACTTCTTGTACCACATTTTTTGTCAAATCTTCAAAAGCCGTTTCAATAGGTGTAGCTGTTTGCATTGCCGCAGGACGACCCACATCACCAGCCTCACGAATACTCTGTACCAATGGAATTTCACCTAAAAAAGGAACTTTAAGATCTTCTGCAAGATGTTTGGCTCCTTCTTTACCAAAGATATAGTATTTGTTTTCAGGAAGTTCTTCAGGTGTAAAATAAGCCATATTCTCAACGATACCTAATACGGGTACATTGATAGAATCTTGTTGAAACATAGCTACACCCTTTTTAGCATCAGCTAATGCTACTTCTTGAGGAGTACTAACTATTACTGCTCCAGTAACCGGCATCGCTTGCATAATGCTTAAATGTATGTCTCCAGTACCTGGCGGTAAATCTAACAACATGAAATCTAGCTCGCCCCAATGGGCATCAAAAATCATTTGATTAAGCGCTTTAGATGCCATTGGCCCCCTCCAAATTACGGCTTGATTGGGTTGGGTAAAAAATCCTATAGATAGTAATTTTACATGATAGCTCTCTACTGGTTTCATTTTAGACTTTCCGTCAACAGTTATAGCCAGAGGTTTTTCATTGGCAACATCAAACATAATAGGCATCGATGGACCATAAATATCAGCATCTAACAGCCCGACTTTAAAACCCATTTTCGCTAAGGTAACTGCCAAGTTTGCTGTAACGGTAGATTTACCTACACCGCCTTTACCTGAAGCAACCGCAATGATATTCTTTATTCCAGGAATTGGTTTACCCTTTATTTCGTTAGACTTTGGTTTTGCAGTAGCTGCCTCAACTTTGAGGTTTACCTTAATTTTAGCTTTTTCATAGACTTCGCTATGAATAATCTTCAAGATTTCAACCTCAGTCTTTTTTCTAGCCTGTAAACTTGGGTTGCTAATGGTCACATCAACCTCTATTTCATCACCGAAAATTTGTATGTTTTTTACTGCACCGCTTTCCACCATATTTTGGCCTTCACCAGGAACGGTAATTTTTTCTAAAGCTTTTAAAACCTCTTTCTTATCTAACTTCATTATATAAAATCATTCTAAACAACAAAGATAGTTCTTAGGGCCGAGAAAATAAAGGGAAGCGATTGAAATTGACCATGCTACAATTACTAATCGCTATGTCAATCTAAAGGCAACAAAATTATAATTTACCCTCTAACGCTCTTGATGGATCCCAAAAGTGTTTTTCTAGGTTTTGAATTTGATTATCAATTATCTGAATGCCTTCACTTTCTAATAATTGTTGCATTAGATTGGTGCCATCAAAATGATGTTTGCCAGTTAAAAGTCCTGCTTTATTGACAACTCGATGTGCCGGAATATTCTCCATAGAATGTGAACTATTCATCGCCCAACCTACCATGCGTGCACTTCGTGCAGCACCCAAATATTTGGCAATAGCCCCGTAAGAAGTAACACGACCGTATGGTATAAGTTCAGCCACCTCGTATACTTTGCTAAAGAAATTTTTATTCTTTGGCTTCATTATGCTTTGATTAATTTTATTAAAGTCATCACAAAGAGTATAATCATCAATACACTTAAAATATAATTTGCATTTTTTGAAAAGCGATTTGTGTTTTGTTGCATCTTATCAAAATAAACAACGTAGAGATACATCACTAAAAACGTTCCAACACCCGCAGAAATTATAAAAATAATTTCATCTAAAATGGTGTAATTCATCAAACCTTGCGAATGAAAAAATGTATTTAAACCAGCATAAAAAGGTATGGTCAATAAGTTTAAGGCTGCCAGAAATGCACCCTTTGTATAACTTCCACGTTTTTTCTCGTCTACCAGTTTAAAGGTCTCTTCTTTTTGACTTTTACCTTTGACCCAAAAGAAAACAGCAAGTGACCCAAAAATAACTAAAGCCACTTTCATTAATATTTCAATAATTTCAGGACTCTTAGAAAGTAATTTGGCGATTCGAACTGCAAGATAAACTTGTAAAACAACCGTAGTACTTATGCCATAAGCAAATATAATTCCGTTTTTTTTACCTTTTTCAACACTGGTTTTTGCAGCGTTCATATTCAGCAAACCAGGTGGTAAAGAAGCTAAAAATGCTGCGGTAAATGTAGACAAACCTAAAAGAGCTAATTGCAGCATTAATTGATTTTTATACTAGTTCAGTCGAAATTGAATATAGGTAATAGGTTTCCCTTTTTCAAGATACTGATTTTCATAGAAAGTTTGAATTTTTAAAACCTCATCAGGACTACCCTCATTTTTATAAACATTGTGATTGGCATAAATAACGTCTAACCCAAGGCCGTGTAATAGACCCAATGTATACCCATGCATAAATTCACTATCAGTCTTTAAATGTATCAATCCTTTAGGTTTTAAAATTCTTTTATATCTATCAAGAAAATTCTTATTGGTCATGCGATGCTTTGTTCGCTTGTATTTGATTTGGGGATCAGGAAAGGTTATCCAAATTTCAGAAATTTCACTTTTATCAAAGATTAAATCAATGAGTTCAATTTGGGTTCTTACAAAAGCAACATTTTCGAGATTTTCTTCAAGTGCCGTTTTAGCCCCACGCCAAAACCGAGCGCCTTTGATATCAATGCCGATGTAATTTTTATTCGGATTTCTTCGCGCCAAACCAACAGTATATTCGCCTTTGCCACAACCTAATTCTAAAACAATGGGGTTGTCATTTGTAAAATGTTCAGACCATTTACCTTTTTTAGAAAACCTTTTCTTATCAAGGTCTTCTCTTTCTGGTTGAATGACGTTTTTAAAGGTTTCGTTCTCTTTAAATCTTCGAAGTTTGTTTTTGCTTCCCAAAAGAAAAAGGCGTTTAAATTTTAGACAAAGCTAATTAAAACTATACTGATTCAGGCCCTTCATTTGAACCATGAATAACTGATTCTACTTTTTCTAAGGTAAACGAAAATTCAGAACCCACACCTACCTCACTTTCTACATAAATTCGTTCTTTATGGGCTTCAATAATATGCTTAACGATGGCAAGCCCTAGACCCGATCCCCCTTCACTTCTGCTACCACTTTTATCTACCCGATAAAAACGTTCAAAAAGTCTGGGTATATGTTCCTCAGGAATTCCTTCGCCGTTATCGGTAACTCTTAAGATGACTTTATTCTGAACTAAATCTTCAACACTAACCTCAGTGGTGCCATTTTCGTGACCATAGTTAATAGAATTAACTAATAGATTAGTGACCACTTGGCGTATTTTTTCACTATCACCTTGTACCATAATAGGTTGATCATAGGTGGTGTCAAAGGTTAAATCTATTTTCTTTTGAGCTGCCTTCATTTCTAATAACTCAAAAGCATTTCGCATCAATTCTATAATATCAAATTCCTCCCAATTAACGTTAAGTTCTCCAGCTTCTAATTTGGTAATTAAATCAAGGTCTTTGACAATATATATTAATCGATCAACGCCCGTATTAGCCCTTTCTAAATATTTATCAAGAATATTTTTGTCATCTTTAGCACCATCAAGCAAGGTTTCTAAGTAACCTTGAACTGTAAAAAGTGGTGTTTTTAATTCGTGCGCAACGTTGCCTAAAAAATCTTTTCGATATTCTTCACGAATCTTTAAGGTATCAATTTCTATTTTCTTGTCTTTCGTAAATTTTTCAATTTCTTCAGTCAAACTATTCATATTGGTTGACACCGTTCGTGAGTCTAAAGAACTCGATTCTAATAATGAAACATCATCATAAATACGCTTAATACGGCGATATATAAATTTTTCAATGCGGATTTGAACTATTAAAAATGAAATAATGAACGAAAAAATAACGGCAACTATTACGATTAGCCAGTTTTCTGAACCTGAAAGTTTTAAAAATACTGACAAAAAAATGGCCAGTGTAATGGCAGTAAAAAAAGCGGTACGAAAGGCAAACTTATATGATTTCTTAAATAGAATGGCCATTGCCTTTATTTAGCGTTTTTCAAGTGTTAAAGAACAAATTTGTATCCAACACCTTTAATTGTTTTAAAATGTTCATTACCAATTTTTTCACGAAGTTTTCTGATATGAACATCAATGGTGCGTCCGCCAACAACAACTTCATTACCCCAAACACGATCTAAAATAACTTCACGTTTAAAAACCTTTTCTGGTTTAGATGTAAGTAATGATAAGAGTTCAAATTCTTTTCTGGGTAGAATCAATTCAACACCCTCATTTACAACTTTGTATTCTTCTCTGTTAATCACAAGTTTACCAACAGTGACTATATCTTCATGGTTTGATTCATCTTCTTTAATACGTCTTAAAAGTGCTTTAACTTTACTTAAAAAGACCTTAGGTTTAATAGGTTTGGTAATGTAATCATCAGCTCCTGCATCAAAACCAGCCAATTGAGAATAGTCTTCACCCCTTGCGGTTAAAAAAGTAATGATAGTATTTTTAAGGTCTGATGAATTTCTGATGATTTCACAAGCTTCAATGCCATCCATTTCGGGCATCATCACATCAAGAACAATTAAATGAGGTTTTTTTTTATTAGCCTTTTTAACCCCTTCAGCACCGTTTGAAGCTGTAAATACAGTATAACCTTCATTAGATAGATTGTAGCTTAATATTTCTAGAATATCAGGTTCATCATCTAC
>CAZKQM010000063.1:0-16696 GCA_964554895.1 uncultured Maribacter sp.
TATGAAAATTAGTGTAAATTTAGGTGTAACAATTTTTATGGTTTTGCAACTAACCAATATAACAACCTAAAAGACCTTTAAAATGGAAGAAAATAAAACATCGACAGCGAAAATCGCACTAAAATATGGTTTAATTATTGGAGCCATTGGTATTGTTTTTAACCTTATGCTGTACAGTCAAGATTTACATTATCAGATTGACCTTCAAAGATTAGTAATCAATTTAGTTATTGGAATTCTTTTTGTTGTGGCGGCTTCAATCTTTGCGATGAAAGAATTCAAAAAAGCTAATAATGGCTTCATGTCTACAGGTGAGGGATTAAAAATTGGGGTAGGTTTATCTTTAATCTCTGGTATTATTGGTATTATTTTTAATCTTATTTTGACTGAAGTCATTGATCCTGAGACCACTCAAAAAGCTATTGATTTTGCGATACAATCAATGCGAGATGCCGGTATGACTGAAAGTCAAATTGACCAAAGAATGCAAGGTCAAGGAGAACCAAATTATCCGTTACAAATAGGAATTGGATTAATCGTATCTGTTGTTCTAGGCTTTATTGGGTCATTGATTCCCGCCTTAGTCATAAAAAAGCAAGAAGAAGCTTACTAATTTGTACTTTTGAAATGACAATCAGAAGTAGCCCATGCAATTATCAATTGTAATTCCTTTACTCAACGAAGAAGAATCGTTAAAAGAACTTCATGATTGGATTGTGTCTGTGATGCAATCCAATCATTTTTTATATGAAATTCTTTTTATTGATGATGGTAGCACTGACACTTCTTGGGAAGTTATTTCGAAGCTTTCAGAAAAGAATTCAAATGTAAAAGGAATTCGTTTCCTAAAGAATTTTGGAAAATCACAGGCGCTTCATGCAGGCTTCGCAGCTGTTGCCGGCGATGTGATTATAACCATGGATGCTGACTTACAAGATAATCCTGAAGAAATTCCAGAATTATATAACATGATTGTTAAAGAGGGTTATGAACTGGTTTCAGGTTGGAAAAAAAAGCGCTATGACTCAGTCATATTTAAAAATTTGCCCTCAAAGCTTTTTAATTGGGCGGCAAGAAGAACTTCTGGTGTGAAACTCAATGATTTTAATTGCGGACTCAAAGCCTACCACCGAGATGTGGTCAAAACCATTGAGGTATCTGGCGAAATGCACCGCTATATTCCTGTTCTTGCAAAAAGCGCAGGCTTCTCTAAAATTGGCGAAAAAATTGTGCAACATCAAGCACGTAAATACGGAAAAACAAAATTTGGAATGGAACGATTTACTAACGGATTTTTAGACTTAATAACTATTTGGTTTGTTTCTAAGTTTGGCAAACGCCCGATGCATTTATTTGGTGCTTTAGGGGTAGTCATGTTCTTGATAGGATTTGCTTTTACGCTATATATAGGCATCGACAAATATTTCATTAACACAACAGCGCGCCTCATAACTGACCGACCTCAATTTTATATTGCGCTTACCGCAATGCTCATTGGGTCACAATTATTTTTAGCAGGTTTTGTTGGCGAAATGGTCATTCGTTCAAGAAAGAATGAAACCCGTTATACCATTTCTGAAAAAACTGAAAAGCAACTGCAATAAATATACTACTTGTACCAATAATTAGTTATACTACCATGAATGACTTTTTAAAAAATGCCAAAGATTGGCTCACTGATATTTTTGACGCTGAAACACGCAACGAGGTACAACATTTAATTGATACTGATACTGAAGAACTTAAAGACCGCTTTTATAAGCATATGGCGTTCGGCACGGGCGGAATGCGCGGTATCATGGGTGCCGGTACCAATCGAATTAATAAATATACCTTAGGAAAAAGTACTCAAGGACTCAGCAATTTTCTTAAGAAAACGTATGCTGATGATGACATCAAAGTTGTCATTGCTTTTGATTGCAGGCATAATAGTGACACCTTGGCAAAAACAGTGGCAGAAGTATTTTCAGCGAACAACATCAAAGTCTTTCTTTTTTCTGAATTGAGAACAACTCCTGAATTATCGTTCGCAGTTCGCCATTTAAATTGCCATGCAGGTATTGTTTTAACCGCATCTCACAATCCGCCAGAATACAATGGATATAAGGTGTATTGGACGGATGGTGGTCAAATTGTACCACCACAAGACGCAGAAATAATAGCAGAAATCAATGCGCTTTCTTTTAAAGATATTAATTTTTCTTCGGATGAAAATCTGATTGAAACCATTGACAAAGAGGTAGATGAGGCTTTCATTGAAGCTTCTGTAGCAAACGGAAATTACAATGCCGAAGGAAAGGATGAATTCAAAATTGTATTTACTTCTTTACACGGTACTTCTATTACCGCAATACCTGAAGTACTCAAACGTGCGGGGTATAAAAATGTAACCGTAATTGAAGAACAAGCGAAACCTGATGGCGCTTTTCCTACCGTAAAATCTCCAAACCCTGAAGAGCCTGAAGCCTTAGCCATGGCCATTGCGAAAGCAGAAGAAATTGGTGCAGATATGGTTGTGGGTACCGATCCTGATAGTGATCGTTTAGGAATTGCTGTGCGTGATTTAGAAGGAAAAATGAAAATTGTTAATGGTAACCAAGCGATGGTTCTAATGACTAAATTTCTTTTAGATCAACAAAAAGAAAAAGGTTTTCAAGGCAATGAATTTATTGCTACTACAATAGTATCTACACCAATGATGGAACAGATGGCTGAGTCTTACGGAGTAGAATTTAAAACCGCCTTGACTGGCTTTAAATGGATTGGTAAAATGATAAAAGATTTTCCTGATGCCAAATTCCTAGGTGGCGGCGAAGAAAGTTTTGGCTATATGGTAGGCGATTTTGTGCGTGATAAAGATGCTGTTACTTCTACCCTACTCGCTTGTGAAATTGCAAGCCAAGCAAAAGCCAATGGTAGTTCTTTTTATAAAGATTTAATTGCCTGTTATACTGAATTTGGTTTTTACAAAGAACATCTCATTGCCTTAACCAAAAAAGGAATTAGTGGCGCCGAAGAAATAAAGCAAATGCTAATTGATTTTAAAGAAAATCCGGTGCAAGAAGTCGCAGGTTCAAAAGTTAAATGGATTGAAGATTACAACACCTCAATCGCCACAAATGTGTTAACCAGAGAAGAAAAAACAATCGATTTACCAAAGTCAAATGTTTTGATTTATGAAACTGAAGACGGTACTCGAGTTGCGGCAAGACCAAGTGGTACAGAACCTAAAGTTAAATTTTACATCAGTACAAACTCGAAATTAGAAAATATTGAAGATTTTAATATGGTAAACGCACAGCTCGATGAAAAAATTCAAACCATTCTTTCTGAGCTTAATTTGAGTTAATGAATTACTTCAAGAAAATACTTCGATTTGCGAAACCATATAAAAAATATGGCTACCTGAATATTTTCTTTAATACCTTATATGCCCTTTTTAGTGCCTTGTCTTTTGCAGCTTTAATGCCTATGCTTAATGTGCTCTTTGAAAAAGATAAACAATTGCATACAGCTCCTGAATTTCAAGGTCTTGGAAAACTTAAAGAGTTTTTCATGGACTACATGAATTATCAGGTAACCCAATTCGCTGCTGATGATAAAATGAAGGGCCTCATTTTGGTCATAGGTTTGGTCATTGTACTTTTTCTATTAAAAAACATCTTTAACTATTTGGCGATGTATTTTATTACCTTTTTGAGAAATGGGGTTTTAAAAGATATGAGAAATGCAATGTATCAGAAAATAACTGATTTACCTATTTCTTATTATTCTGAAAAACGAAAAGGGGACTTAATAGCTCGAATTACCTCAGATGTGCTTGAAATTCAACATTCTTTTCTTTCTATTTTAGAGTTAATTGTTAGAGAACCATTAACTATTTTGTTTACCATAGTTGTCATGTTTTTAATTAGTGCGAAATTGACACTATTTGTGTTCATTTTCATTCCTGTTTCTGGTGCAATTATTTCATGGATTGGTAAATCTTTAAAGAAGAAATCAGATCGTGTTCAAAAAGAACAAGGCGAGTTTTTATCTGTTGTTGAAGAAACAATTGGAGGTCTTCGCGTTATTAAAGCCTTTAATTCAGAATCAAAATTTTATAAAACCTTTACTCATTCAACACAACGTTTCTTCAAATTTAGCAATACGCTATTGAATCGTAAAAATTTAGCATCACCTTCCGGCGAATTTTTAGGTATTCTAACCATTGGGGTTCTATTGTGGTTTGGGGGTAAAATGGTATTGATTGATAAGACTTTAGATGCGCCTTCCTTTATAGCCTATATGGGTCTGGCTTATGGTGTTTTAACCCCAGCAAAAGCAATAAGTAAAGCGTCTTTTGGTGTAAAGAAAGGTAACGCAGCTGCTGAACGGGTATTAGAAATTCTTGAAACCGAAAATCCCATTACAGAAATAGAAAATGCAATAACAAAAACGAATTTTGAAAAAGAAATTATTTTAAAAAATATTTCATTTAAATATGAAGATGAATACGTTCTAAGAAACTTTAATCTTCAAGTTCCTAAAGGTCATTCCGTAGCCTTAGTCGGACAATCAGGTAGCGGTAAAAGTACCATAGCGAATTTAATGACCCGTTTCTACGACGTGAATGAAGGAGAAATTTTAATTGATGGTGCCAATCTAAAAAACATGTCGAAAAAATCGCTTCGAGATTTAATGGGCCTAGTCACGCAAGATTCCATTTTGTTTAATGATACAGTTAAGAACAATATTGTATTAGGTAAAGAAAATGCAACCGATGAGGAAATAATTGAAGCTGCAAAAGTAGCTAATGCACATGACTTTATAAGTGAGCTGCCTGACGGATATAATACCAATATTGGTGATAGTGGAAATAAACTCAGTGGTGGTCAAAAGCAACGTCTCTCTATCGCTAGAGCTGTTTTGAAGAATCCACCCATAATGATATTGGATGAGGCTACTTCAGCTTTAGATACTGAAAGTGAGCGACTGGTTCAAGATGCACTGGAAAAAATGATGCAAAACAGAACTTCGTTAGTTATTGCCCACAGACTTTCAACAATTCAAAATGCCAATACAATAGTAGTGTTGCAAAAGGGAAAGATTGTTGAGCAAGGTTCGCATGAAGAATTGTTCGCTAAAAATGGTACCTACAAGAAATTGGTAGCGATGCAATCTATGCATTGAGAATAAATTCTATAATCTTCAAGGGTTAAACTAAGGGTAAATGGTGCATACGTATGCCTTGAGTAAAATTATCACTCTAATTATAAATATTAAAGTAATAATTTTCTTACCAATAATATACTATTATATATTTATTGACGTTTTGTTTCAACGATAAATAAAAAATAACCCAAATCTTAATCGTATGAAACAAATAAAATTAAATGCCTTCCTATTAATGGGAATTTTTACAATGATCCTCGCCTCTTGTTCAAAAGAGAATGACGGCCAAGTACTATCAATTACTGAATCTTTTGAAAGCGCAGAGCAAGAAGAGGAAGTTGAATATCCAACCGCTGTTACTTCATATGATGAGGAAGTAATTGAAACATTACCAGGTGAATTCGTGGTAACCACTAACAATGATAATTTAACGGCAACCTTTGATAGGCTTTTTGCTAATGGTGAAAACTTCAATTGGTCTTTTCCTGGTGCTAGCCCTGCTTCTTCAACAGATGCAAATCCTGGTGAAATTGTTTTCCCTGCGGCCGGCGATTACGATGTTACTTTAAATGTTACCATTGACGACGTAGATTTTTCACATACAGAAACTGTAACTTTCGAATAAATCAAAACATTTAGGTATTGCAACTTTTTTAATGTAGCATAAAACCAAATTTAATAAGCCCGGGTTTTCCGGGCTTTTTTTATATCAAAAAAAATTGCGTTTTATGTTAAAGACAAACCCATAATACGTTATACTTTTTTTGACATTAAGGTCAACTAAAAACGTTATAACTACATTGTTACTCTATGTTCAATAAAGGCGAAATTACTAAATAAGGGTCACAGCAAAAACTACCATGCAAAGATGGCACTGAAATAAAGTTAGTTGAAAGGTAAAATCTAGGATAATCGATTTTTAATGTGCTGGTATCATAACCTCAACCTCATAGCATTCTTTATCAAAATCAGTAATAACGGCTTGTTCTAGTAGAACACCATCAACCAAAACTTTGAGCTCATTTATAGTAGCATCTTTAGACATTTTAATAGTGAACGTACTTCCTCTAAATTTTCGTTCTACTTCTACATTCTTCCATGCTTGTGGCAATTGCGGTTGAATATGCAACCCATCTACATCGCCTCTTATACCAAAAAGACCATCTATTAAACAGCGATAAAACCATGAAACGGTTCCCGTGTTAAACAGCTGACTTGATTTACCTGCAGTTCTTGGAAACTGTCTGTAAGCACCACGATAATAATTAGGAATAAAAACAGGCATTTGACCCCGCTTCAAAATATCTGCTTCATCTTCACTGGGTAACATTTTACGCAGCATTTCAAAACCTTTTTCAGAATACCCGCTCTCAAATAATCCGAAAATATAAAATGCAGCGGCATGATTGTAGACTGAACCATTTTCTGCTGAACCAGGATATTTTTGGGTAACTCTACCAATATCTTCACGCATTGCAGTAAAAGCTGGTGCCATCAATTCGACGCCATACGGAGTTTCAAGGCGCTCAGTAACTGCATCTATTAACTTTGTAGCTTTAACATCATCTGCAGCACCACTCAATAAAGCCCAGGCTTGCGGATTTATAAAGATACTCCCTTCCGGATCTTTTTCAATTCCAAAGATTACATCATTATCAGTAATGCCACGTGCATACCAATTTCCATCCCAAAGTAGTTTATTTACTGCTGTGTTTACCTCTTCAGCTTTCAGCAGAAAATCTTTGGCTAAATCAGTTTGTTGGTGTCTTTCGCAAATTCCTGACCAAATTTTTAAAGCGTAAGCGGTGGCTAATGACAACCAGCCAGAGACTCCTTTTCCTTTGGGGCCTACCATATTCATAGGATCACACCAATCACCTTGATCAATGTAATTCAAACCACGTTCATCTCTATTAGAATACAACCATTGCATGGCTAAATTCAAGTGTTCAAAAACTGATGCAAATTTTTTATCGCCTGCAAAAGGTACTGTTTCATTGAGCAAATCATAATCATTGGTCTCGTCTAAATATGATTTTAAACAAACAGGCAACCATACACAATGATCTGTATGTGGCACTTGATTAATATATTTTAATTCTGCTTCTGGGTGAATTAAAATTCCATCAGGCATGGCTCCGCTCTCTTCTTGCTGACTTAATGCCGTAATATAGGTTTGGCGTGCAACATTAGATTCAAAATAACCCATACCCATATTGTCTTGAAGGTAATTACGGGTTTGCGGATCAGTACTTAAACGGTTGGTTTCGCCATGATAATAAATTTGTCTTGGCAGCCAATTGTTTACAAAATTATCGAGCAGCGCATCTGGTGTTTTTATCTTTAAACTTCCATTTCCTTTCGCTACATAATTTTGATAAGATTTGCTAGAGCTTGTGAAACCTTCTGCACTCTTATCAAAATAACGAGATTTTATGGCTTGAATTTCTGATTCATTATGTGCAGGTCCGAATAAAAAACGATACGCTTCTTCTCCATTTGATTCTAATTCAATGCTATAGTGAAATATGGCTGCCGGTGTTTCATACTGTGCGTTTCCGTTTGCTAATTCGGTTTTTAGAATGCCATCAGGCTTATGTAAACCTCCGTTGCCTTCAAACTGCATTTGGTTAACTTCATATGAAGTAGGTTTCCTATCGGCTAAAAAGAAGGTCTTATCTTTTAAAGTCTTTATTTTATCATATTCTTTATACTTCTGATAAGGTGTAACACAAGAACAAACAATTCCGTTTAAATCTTTATGAAATTCGCCAGATTGATTCATCCAAGACATATATCCTACCGGAAAATAGGGATAGATACTTAACTTTCTCTTTTTGTCTGATATATTCCTAACCGTACAGGTCCATTTTTCTAAAATATCATCCTCAGTAAGTTCTAGGCGAATATCAATTTGTATGCCCAAGTGCTTGACCGTCCACAAAATATCATTCTTTCCAACTGAAAAAGTGTAACTATCTAAATCTGCTTTAACAGGCGCATACGGGGTCGAGAAAAACTCTTGATTTTCTTCATCCTTTATATAAAAAAACCGCCCTGGGTGATGTGCATAATACGGCTGCTCAGGTTGCATGAAAGTTTTAGCCTCAAGATTGGGTGCATAGGCGTACTTTGCAGGCTCTGGTTGCATAAACTGAGCGACAGCATAGCCTTGACAATTCATATGAATCATCATCTTTTTATTCCATAGAAAAGAAGATGCACTAGGCATTTTAGTGGGCGAATCGAGTGTTAATCGCGCTCCATTTTCAATCGCTTTAATCATAAATTATTCTTGAGAATTGCGTTCTTTTAATTCGTTTTGCACTTTTAACAATAGTTCTTTGTCTAATGTATAGTAACGCATAATATATGCTGCTAAAAGAGCTATTACACCAGGAATGATACTAATAGTCAATAAGATTCCGGTTTGTGAAGCATCAGACTGGGCTTCTTTAGCCACATACCCCATAGAAGCCAATACAGCACCAATAGCAAAGGAAGCTATAGCACCACCAAGTTTCTGAGAAAAAATAGCGGCTGAAAAAGTCATAGCAGTAGCACGTCTTCCGGTCTTCCATTCAGTATAATCAGCCGTGTCAGCATACATTGAAAAAGCCAAAGGTGATTTTGGACCAAGACATAAACCAATAAGAATGTTCACGGTAAATAATAACCAAATTTGATCTGGCGGAATAAAGAAAAACGAAATAGATAAAATACCTGTCAAAGCCATTAATAGCATCAAGAGTTTTTTCTTTTCAAGAAAACGTGTCATGACTGGCGTAAGTGCTGCGCCAGCTGCTAAAGCCAAGCCGTAGGTTGTTAAAAATTCATCTACCAAATCAGGTTTTTTGATATAGTATTTGATATAATAAATAGATGCACCTGCCCTCATGGTAATGGTAATCATTATAATTAAAGCAAGACTAAAAAGTACCAACCAAGGTTTATTTTTAAGTAAATCTTTTAAATCACCTAAAGCATTGGTTTTTTGATTAGGCGGGGGTTGAATTCGCTCTTTAGTGGTAAAGGTTACTATGGCAAATAAAACAGCTGCTATAATACCATATACGAGCATAGTCAGTTGCCAACCTAATGCTTCATCTCCTTTGCCCAGCCAATCTACCATATCAAGGGTATAATAGTTTACTAGTGTTGTACCCGTAAAAGCAGCAATGAAACGGAAGCTAATTAAATCTGTTCTATCTTGACTCTTTGCGGTAATTACCCCAGAAAGCGCCGAATACGGTACACTTAGTACCGTGTACATTAACATCATAAAAGAATAGGTGCCATAGGCCCAAAATATTTTTCCGCCTTCACTTAAATCAGGTGTCGTATAGGTCAATACCGCAGCGCCAGCCATGGGTAGCCCTCCTAAGAGTAAATACGGCCTATATTTACCCCATCTTGATTTCGTTCTATCTGAAATACCACCCATTATGGGGTCTGTGAAGGCATCTACAATTTTAGTAACTAAAAACATGGTTCCGGCTGCTGCCGCAGAGATTCCAAAAACATCAGTGTAGAAATATAACAAAAAGCCAGAAATATTAGCCCAATAAAAATTGAATCCTAAATCGCCTAAACCATAACCAATTTTTTCTCCTAAGCCTATTTTTGCTAAAATTCCAGAATTATTAGAGGCATCTTTATTCATTGCTTTTCTTTTTCATTTTTAAAAAAGTAAGTGATAATAAATTTTTTTAACACAAACCATTACCAAATTAATTAAGGTTGAAAAATAGTAATTAAAAAGTAATTGTTAAGTATCGATTAAACTATTTGCTAATTTTATAGTCATAGAGGTATACTAAAGCTCAAGCATTTGATTTCTGAAGAAACTCTTGTTCATCAATTACAAACTCGCGAAACTCAATCTCAGGCTTTTGAAGTTTTAGTAAACACGTATAAAGAGAGGTTGTATTGGCAAATTCGTGGAATTGTATTGAATCATGATGATGCAGATGATGTACTGCAAAATACCTTTGTAAAAGTTTTTCGAAATATTGAAGGGTTCAAGAGTGGTAGCAAGCTATACACCTGGATGTATCGCATTGCTACGAATGAATCTTTAACTTTCTTAAAACAAAAACAAAAGAAATTGGAAGTGAATAATGAAGAATTGCAAAATCAAATGCTTAATAATTTAGAAGCAGATATGTATTTTGACGGTAATGCAATTCAATTGCAATTACAAAAAGCAATAGCAAGCCTACCGGAAAAACAAAAGTTAGTTTTTCAAATGAAATATTTTCAAGAATTAAAATATGAGGAAATTTCTGAGATTCTTGAAACTTCAGAAGGTGCTTTAAAAGCTTCGTATCATATAGCAACAAAAAAAATTGAAGCTTATTTAAAAGAGAATTAAACTTTTTAAAGAGTTGAAAATTAATATGGTGAAGAAAGAATTTGATAAAGAAAATCCGTTTAAAACACCTGAAGGTTATTTTGAGAACTTCTCGGATGGACTTTTAGATAAATTAAGTGAAGAAAAGCTTGAGGTACCAAAAGAGCATGGATTTGCTGTACCTGAGCATTATTTTGATGAATTGAACCAAAACATTTTAGAAAAAATTGAAGCTCAGGAGCCTAAGGTAATTCGGCTGAATCCGTATCGAAAATATTATTACGCAGCCGCTTCGGTTGCTGCCATTTTACTACTAGTTTTGGGCTTAAATCAAAATGCTAAAAATGAGGTAGACTTCAGCGGTTTGGCCCATTCTGAGATAGAAAGTTATTTTGAGAGTAATGAAATTGGCTTGTATGCGTACGAAATCGCAGAAGAAATTCCGCTGCAAGAACTTGAGATTAGCGATATCATTACCAATCAAATAAACGATGAAAACCTGATCAATTATTTAGATGAAAACATAACCGATTTTGAAGAACTAAATCTTGAAAATTATGAATAACATAAAGAACATACTTCTTATAGTAGCTCTGTTAAGTAGCCTATCTTTTTATGGTCAGCGAAAAGAAAACCATGAAAAAATAAAATCCCTAAAAATAGCTTTTATTACTGAAAAGCTGGACTTATCAAGTGATGAGGCACAAAAATTTTGGCCCATTTATAATGAGCATGAGGCAAGTAAAAAGGACATACGTCAAAAAGAACGCAGTCAAATTCGCAGCAAAATAAGAGCCTCTGAAAATCTATCGGAAGAGGAAGCTTCAGACCTTTTAGAGGCGCAAATAGCGATTGAAAATGAGAAGTCTAATCTGAGTATGAACTACTTCAAAAAACTCAGAGCTGTAATTCCTGCAAAAAAAATACTTTTATTAGTTCGTTCAGAAGAAGAATTTAAAAGACAGTTGATTAAACAATACCGTCACAAAAGAGGTGGCGGTGGTGGCTATAGATAAGTCATAAAAGAAGGGTATTCCAATACGAATTGGTGTAATCTTTAATTTCTAATAGTGTTTGACGCTTCTATTAATTTTTCAAATTCTAGATTATTAGCCGCACTCAGGGGCAATCGATTAGCACCTAAAAGATTGTCATTTTCCATGGCATCAACTGATAAGTCAAAGAAAGCCTCATCACCATTACCAAACATTATATACTTATGGGTAGCATTGCGAATGGCGTAGTCAGAACCTCCGCCATCTAATCCTATTTCAGTATAGGCAAATTCTCTAGGTCCAGCAGAACTAGAAGCTAGCAATTCTTTAAAACTATAACTGTCGTTAATAAATTCAGTACTAGTGCCCGCGACATCAGCTATAGTGGCGAAAAAATCTGTAGTGACAATAAGCGCATCTTCCGTCTCATTCATTCTATCAACGAGAGCGCCTGAAACAATCATAGGCACATTAATACCACCTTGATAAATAGAACCTTTGACCCTTCTATTGGCATATTCTTGTCTGACTTGATTAGGTGTTCCGTTATCGCCAATGAACATAATTAAGGTATTATCTCTTTCTGCGGGCGACATTGATGCTAGTAGCCTGCCTATTTCAGTATCCATAGCCTCAATGGCAGCGAGATAATAAGGTAATGAGTTCGCATTAATAGCTGCTTGATTATCTGCTAAAGCACCTTGCGAATGTAGGTCTGCCGGTGGCACATGAAACGGAACATGAGGTGCATTATAGGCCAACCATAAAAACCATGGTTTTGATTGATCATTAATCCAGTCTACCGCTATATCGGTCAGTTTGGTAGTCGTGTATTCGTTTGACGTGGTAGTCACGCCGTTTTCGACAAAGGTCCAATTGGAGTAGTCATTAACTCCACCACCTGACAAGCCAGCAAAATGACTGACACCTAAAGTGGCTGGGTGGTTCACATTATTTGACAAATGCCATTTACCAATTACGGCATGTGCATAGGCTTCATTGGTATTTGTATCTAAATAACTTTGAATAGATGTTTCTGTAGGAGATAAAACATCGACTACCTGAGTTACATTCGTTCTAAAACCGTGCTTTCCGGTAAGAATGCTGGCCCTGTTTGGAGTACATTCAGGATTTGACCAAAGGTTATTAAATCGAATACCTGTATCCATCATATTTTGAAGATTTGGCATCGCAGATTTGATAGCGCCAATGGGATAACCCGGTGTCGAATCTAAACCCATGTCATCAGCAATAATCAGCAGAATATTTGGTGTGGCACTAGTAGGTTCTTCATTATCTTGGGGGTCTTCAATCTCCTCCTCCATTTCTTCTTCCATAGTTTCCTCTTCTATCGCTTCTTCCTCGACTTGACCTGTTGCTTCTGGGCTATCATCAGCATTACATGAAATAATAAATATTGATATTAGGATAAGAATATAGTTCTTGATTTTCATGTAATGGGGAATTATTTTTAGGTTATGACCTCATAAAGTTTTAAAGGTTTAATCCAGACAACGAACTACTCAAATTATAGTTCTATTACATCATATTTTTCTTAAAAGAAAAATATCGTTCATGCATATGCTCAAAATTAAGAATTTATATTAAATATTTGGTTTCAGTATTTTTAGTTTGATACGCACAATAACCTACCTTTGCAGCCCTAATTAACAAACTGATGAAACTCCATAGAAATTTAGTGTTTGCAGTAATTGACGGACTTGAATTAATCTTCAATGAAAATCAATATGCCGATAAAGTGGTTCAAAAAGTTTTAAAATTTGATAAGCGCTGGGGATCTCGTGATCGCGGATTTATTGCAGAAACCATTTATGAAATGGTGCGGTATAAAAGATTGTATACAGAAATAGCAGATGTAAGAGCACCCTTTCGCAGGCAAGATTTATTTCGAATGTGGGCCGTTTGGGCGGTTTTAAAGGGAATTGAATTACCCGATTGGAAACAAATTGAAAAAACACCTGAACGCCGTATCAAAGGAAAATTTGATGAACTCTCTAAAATCAGAAAATTTAGAGAAGCCGTACCAGATTGGATTGATGAACTCGGAGAAAAAGCACTTGGAAATAAATTATGGACAGAAGAATTAGCGAAACTCAATGAACCTGCTGAAGTTATTCTCAGAACCAACACCCTAAAAACTACCAAAGAAAAATTGCGAAAAGCACTCTTAGAAGAAGGTATTGATGTAGAGCCTATTAAAGGCTACGCATCAGCCCTAAGATTGCCTGAAAGGGCGAATGTTTTTCAAACTCAGTCGTTCAAAAAAGGCTATTTTGAAGTGCAAGATGCTTCGTCACAATTAGTGGCTGAGCTTTTAGATATTAGGCCTGGGCAGCGAGTGGTTGATACCTGCGCTGGTGCGGGTGGAAAATCATTACACTTAGCTGCGCTTATGGAAAATAAGGGACAACTTATTTCTATGGATATCTACGGAAGCAAGCTAAAAGAACTCAAACGTCGTGCTCGCAGAAACGGAGCGCATAACATAGAAACACGCGAAATTACCTCAACCAAAGTATTCAAAAAACTCTACGGAAGTGCGGACCGCGTTTTAATTGATGCCCCATGTACCGGACTGGGTGTACTACGAAGAAATCCAGATTCTAAATGGAAAATGCAAGCCGAATTCTTAGAGAAAATCACAAAAACGCAACACGAAATTATTCGCTCGTATAGCAAGATTGTTAAAGCAGGTGGTAAAATGGTGTATGCCACTTGTTCAATTCTTCCCGCAGAAAATAATGACCAAGTCACTTCTTTTTTAGCCTCAGAAGAAGGGCAAGACTTCACCTTATTAGAAGAAAAGAAAATCTACGCTTCAAAAAGTGGTTTTGATGGGTTTTATATGGCGCTGCTGGATCGTAAATAAACATTTTCCCGACCGTTTCCCCTCTGCGACAGGGCGTCAGCTCTGAGCCAGAAAATGTGGCGCGTTTAAGGGGTGTGTCGACTGAGGAAGGAAACCAAAGTTGATACACCTAACTTAAGTAGGAGACTAATTTTACTTATCTTAGAAATTTTATAATTTGTTCAGAATGAAACCAGCATTAGCGATTAAAATAGTACTCGGTATTATCACTGTAACTACCCTATTTCATCTTGCAATTGTTTTAAAACTGATTCCTTATGATATTGCCTGGGGAGGGCGATTAACGAATGACAGAGAAATGTATGCTTTTGAAACCGTATCGATTGTTATTAATCTAGTTGTAGCATTCGTTATTCTTATCAAGGGAAACTACTTCAAAAAACTAAAAGCAAACAAATTTGTAAACGGAATCTTATGGGGTTTTCTAGTGCTTTTAGTAATCAACACAGTGGGAAATATTTTTGCAAAAACGAACTTTGAAAAAGGTTTTACGATTGTTACCATTGCTTTAGTGCTATTACTTTGGATTATTTTAAGAGATAAAAAATCAGTCTAGATTTTTTTGTTTGCTCAAAAAGGAATTCCATAAAAACGCCTTTTCCTAAATATTTTTAAGGCAACCTTTTAAAACCACACGCCATACTGGGCGCTTTTATTTCGGCGCTGATTCACACTACTCTATATAGAAAAGAAACCAATATTAGAATTTCAAAGCTGGTCGTTACATTGAATTTTATCTAAGGTTTTTAGAAATTGTGATGCCACCAGTGTAAAAGCGTTTCGGTAAGTGGAAAGAAAATAATCTCCAAATTAGGTAACTTTTATGAAAAAATTCATCTTTTAAAAATACAATAGTTCTAAAATAAAGCACCTAAATATTAGTTATCTTAGCATCAGACTTCAATTGACTAACAATCAGTAAAGTATATCAATGAGTTATTTAGCCCTCTTTTGTAGAAAGTTACAAAAAAAGCAAAGCTTTCAATGTAGAATTCTTGGCATTCTAAGTATATTCTTAATCATGAATTCTTGTGGTAGTGATGACCCATCTGACGATCCTGAATTACCACAGCAACCTGAAACCATAACGGCTGATATTTCGGTTAATGCTACAACGAATGCTATTCTATGGATAGATGCTGATGACTTAACCCAAAAAATAGATAATGCCTTGACTTTCGATTATGGCAATGCTTTAGAAAGTGAAACCGACAAAACACTTTCCATTCCTGCTGATTCGTTACAAGTTAGTGCAAGTATAGCCTTTAAACCAGTTTTTCGAAATAAATATTCAGACCCTAATACGGCAAACAACTCAGCGACCATACGTTTAGAAAAAGAGGTAGTTGAGGGTAATGCCGTAACCCTAAGTGCCGATGGCCCTGGCGACACCTATGACTTGATTACTTCAGTTTTGGCTCCTGGGCACAACCCCATTGAAGTACCTGATTGTAATCATTCTTCTTTTGGGCAGCATATAGATGAACTTTTTGATCAAGAATTAAATGCCAACGTATTTCGGTTTTACCTACATACAGAAAACGATAATGACCGTTGCATCAATTTTGACAGACAACGAAATGAGATTAAAACCTATGATAAATCGCCAGACCATTTATTAGGAATTCAAAATGAAACCGTGGTGTATAAATGGAAATTTAAATTAGCAGAAGGCTTTCAATCGTCACCAAATTTCACGCATTTACATCAATTAAAATCAGTTGGCGGCAATTTAGCTAGTATACCTATGTACACCTTGACAACACGTAAAAGCAGTCCTGATCGCTTAGAATTACGTTACGCTGAAACTGATGATCAAATTACTTTAAAACAGACTGATTTAGCACCCTTAATTGGTGTTTGGCTTGAAGTTACTGAAACTATAAAATACGGACAATCAGGAACTTACGATATATATATTAAACAAATAAGTGACAATAATATCTTATTTGAATATTCAAACGATAACATTATCAATTGGCGACCTGAGGCCGATTTTGTACGCCCAAAATGGGGTATTTACCGCAGTCTAATTAATGTTCAAGATCTCAGAGACGAAGAAGTTTTGTACACAGACTTTAGTATTGAAGAATTAGAATAGTTTTTGGATGCCTACATTCCTAGATTTTTGAGATATCCATGAGCTTTGAAATAGATACACTAGACCAAATAATAGGTTTTTATGTAGAGCGAAGTCCTTAAGCTTATTCCAACGATGAATTATTATTATTAATAGTTGCTTTTTCTGAAGCAGAAGATGATTGTACCCCGAACTGTGAGAAAAAAAGTCTAGGAATTAATGAA
>CAZKQM010000064.1:0-16628 GCA_964554895.1 uncultured Maribacter sp.
GTGCATTATTTACAATAGGGTCATCTTCTGTAAAGAAGATAGCTGTGTCTTCTCCTACCATTTTATCACTTTCATTAAATGTAATAGCAGTTGAGCTATCTCCAACAGTAGCAGCAGTAGTTACAAATAAATATAGTATAATTTGAATAGTTATAAAAACATACTTGTTAAGCTCAGCGGTTTTACTAAGAAGTATTATACCAAACGTTTGATTAGAGGGCTTTTGCTCTTTTTGGTATTTGGCTTGCTTTTCTTTTTTATCACTTTGGGCATTGAGTATATCTTGTGGCTTAATTCTGCAGGTCGCCTGGTTTTATTGCTATTATTTATTGCGATTGAAGGCTATCTCCTTTTTAAATTCATTTTGACCCCCATTTTTTATTTATTCAAACTCAAAAAAGGAATCAGCAATAAGCAAGCATCTTTGATGATAGGTAAGCATTTTTCAAGGGTGGATGATAAATTGTACAACCTTTTAGATTTTGCGGAAGATAAAAATCAGTCAGAGCTTTTATTAGCTAGTATTGAGCAACGGTCACTTGAATTAGACACTGTTCCTTTTGTGAATGCAGTTGATTTAAAAGAAAACTTGAAATACGCTAAGTATTTGATTTTACCAGCCTTATTTTTTGGTCTGATTTGGTTAAGCGGAAACTTTACATCTTTCTTTTCATCTACTGAGCGTATTGTTAATTTTGATACTGCTTACACCCCACCGGCTCCTTTTTCTTTTCAATTATTGTCGAATGACCTTGATGTTCTTAATGATAAAGAGTATACCATTGCAGTACAAACAATCGGTGAGCTAAAACCTGAAGCGGTTTATATTGATATTGATGGCAATAAGCTTTTACTGAGTAAAGTTGATGGTATTTACCAACACACCCTAAAGCCGCCATTTAAATCTGCAGATTTCTATTTTGAAGCAAATTCTGTGAAATCAAAGCGCTATAGAATTAATGCGCTTGAAACCCCGTCAATTCAAAATTTTGAATTACAATTAGATTACCCTTCTTACTTAAAAAGAAGGCCAGAAGTACTGAGGAGTACGGGGAATGCTACTTTTCCTGAAGGCACAAAAGTAACATGGCTTATTACTGCGCAAAACACAGAGAACATCTCACTTATTGAAAATGACACGGCGGTTGAATTGCGAAAAAGAGAGCAATTTTTTGATTGGTCAAAGCGAGTGTATTCCAACTATCAATATGAAATAGCCACCTCAAACAACAATGTAGAAAACTATGAAAAACTGGCGTATGAGTTTAAAGTAGTTAAAGACGCTTTTCCGACAATTAAAGTGACTGAAACGAGAGACAGTTTAAACTTAAATACTTTTTATTATTTAGGTGAGCTTTCTGATGATTACGGCCTAAGTAATATAGATCTTGTTTATTATACTAGTGAACAACCCCAAAATGTACAAAAGCTTAATTTGAAAGAGTTGACCAACAACTTTGACAGATTTTATTATACGTTTCCTTCAGGATTAAATCTTGATGTTGGCAAAGATTATAGTTACTATTTTGAGGTTACAGACAATGACGCCATTCATCAGGGCAAGAAAAGTAAAAGCCAAGTTTTTTCTACCTCATTATTAAATGATGTTGCGTTAAAAAACAAAGAACTTGAGTCGCAACAATCAATAATTAAAAATTTGAGTAAATCTTTGGAAAATTATAAGGAACAAAAAGATAAATTAAATGAACTCAATGAAGAGCAAAAGGAAAAGAAGTCTCTCAATTTCAATGACCAAAGTCAATTAAAAGACTTTCTAAAAAAACAAGAGCAGGAAGAAAAAATGATGCAAAAATTTAGCAAACAGCTAAAAGAAAATCTGGAAAAAAATGAGGATGATGATAAGTTGAGTGAACTTTTAAAAGAACGTCTTGAACGTCAAGAAATTGAAGCAAAGAAGAATGAAAAATTATTAGAAGAGCTTAATAAGATAGCTGATAAAATTAATAAGGAAGATTTAAAAAAGAAGTTAGAAGAGTTAGGTAAAAATCAACAAAAGAGCGAACGTAATTTGGAGCAGCTCGTTGAATTAACAAAACGGTATTATGTTACAGAAAAGGCTTCTCAGTTAGCTAAGGAGTTAAAAAAATTGGCTGAAGAACAAGAAAAAGCGGCGCAAGAAAAACTAGAGAACGAAATAGAGAAACAAAAAGAATTGAATGAAGAATTTAATAAACTATCCGATGAATTAAAGGAGCTTGAAAAAGACAATCAAGACCTAAAGAAGCCAATAGATTTGAGTATTGATGATAGTAAACAAGAGAACACCAAAAAAGATCAGCAGCAGGCAACGGAAGCCTTAGAGAAAGAAGCACAAGAACCAAGTGAATCTTTAGAGAAACAAGAGGCTGGGAACAAACAGAATGCTGCAGCTCAAAAAATGAAAGAAATGAGCGAAGCACTCGAAAAATCTTCTTCAGGAGGCGGTGGAGGATCTTCTATAACCGAGGATGCTGAAATGTTAAGACAAATACTTGATAATTTGATAACTTTTTCTTTTAAACAAGAGAACCTCTATGATGATTTGAGTACTTCAGATGTTGATTTGCCACAGTTTGCCAGCTCGATTAGGGCACAGCAAGAATTAAGAGAATTGTTTGAACATGTTGATGATAGTTTATTTGCTTTGTCTTTGAGAAGAGCTGAGCTTTCAGAGTTTGTAAACGAGCAAATAACAGAGGTCTATTACAATACAGACAAAGCTTTGGAACTAATGGCTGAAAGCCAAATTTATCAAGGAGTAGGGTATCAAAAGTATGTGATTAGTGCTGCCAATAGCCTCTCAGATTTTCTGGCTAATCTATTAGATAACATGCAAGAGAGTATGCAGTCAGGCAGTAGTGAAGGTGAGGGAGAAGGTTTTCAGTTGCCCGATATTATTAAAAGTCAATCTGAGTTGTCTGAAAAGATGAAAGGTCAAGGCAAGGGCGAAAAAGAGGGTAAAGAAGACCAAGGTCAAGAGGGTCAAGGACAAAAAGGCGATGGAAAGGATGGAGAAGGAAAAAATTCGGGTGAAGGTCAGGCAGGTAACAATGGAGCAAATGGCTCTTTAGGAAAGGGAGAGAATAACCAGGGTAAGAACGGAAAAGGTAATAATGGTCAAAATGGAGGAAAGGAAGGTAAAGGGGGTCAGAATGGTAAAGAAGGAAAAAACAGAGGCGCTGCTTCTCAAGGTCAGGGGTCTGAAAACAACAGTAGTGAAGAGGAGTTACAAGAGATTTTCGAAATATATAAAGAACAGCAAAAGATTAGACAAGAGTTAGAAAAACAACTCGCAGATATGATTAATCAAGGCGACCGTAATCTGGGTAAAAAGCTTATAAGACAAATGGAAGATTTTGAGAATGAACTTCTAGAAAATGGAATTACCCAATCAGGTATAACTAAAATCAACACTATTAAATATGAATTGATTAAGTTGCAGAATGCTGCCATGAAACAAGGAGAGAAAAAGGAGAGAGAAAGTAACACAAATCAGCGTGATTTTGAAAATCCAATTCTTACAAAACCACTACAGTTAGAACTGGATAAGAATGAAATTGAGATTTTAAATAGAGAGACACTACCTTTGAAGCAGAATTACAAGAATAAGGTTAAGCATTATTTTAAGGAGCATGATTGAATTTCATTATGAATTAGATTTTCATTTACAAAGTGAAGCGGATTATGTTAGGTGGTTGCGGGCAATAATAAATTCTGAGGATTCATTTCTTGTACATTTAAACTACATTTTCTGTACTGATAGTTATTTGCTTGAAATAAATAATGAACATTTGAAACATGATTACTACACTGATGTAATAAGTTTTCAATACGCTGATAATCAGAATGTTAAAGGAGATATTTTTATTTCTTTAGATAGAATAGATGAAAATTCAAGAAATTTGAATATTGATAAGGGCATTGAACTTCGAAGGGTAATGGCCCATGGTCTTTTACATTTGTTGGGTTATAATGATAAAACGGACGAAGACACAGTTATAATGCGTTTTAAAGAAAATGAAAAGTTAGAAATGTTTCACGTGGAACAATAGAGAAACAATGTTTGAAAAAGAATATGATGTGATAGTTGTTGGCGGTGGTCATGCAGGCGCAGAGGCTGTTGCTGCAGCCGCTAGTATGGGATCAAAAGCTTTGTTGGTCACAATGAACTTACAAACTATTGGGCAGATGTCCTGTAACCCAGCTATGGGTGGAATCGCTAAAGGACAAATAGTACGTGAAATAGACGCTCTAGGCGGTTATAGCGGCATTGTAACTGACAAGTCGGCAATACAATTTAAGATGCTTAATAAGTCAAAGGGACCCGCTATGTGGAGCCCAAGGGCTCAGAATGATAGAATGCGTTTTGCCGAAGAATGGCGATTGATTCTTGAGAATTTGCCTAATTGTGATTTCTATCAAGAGATGGTTTCCGGACTGCTAATAGAAAGAGAAAAGGTCGTCGGAGTTAAAACTTCTTTGGGTAATGAGATCAGGGCAAAAACTGTTGTTTTAACAAATGGAACTTTTTTAAACGGGCTAATACATATAGGTGACAAGAATTTTGGCGGAGGTCGCGCAGGAGAAAGAGCTGCAAAGGGCATAACAGAGCAATTAGAATCATTGGGTTTTCAAAGTGGTCGAATGAAAACTGGAACCCCGCCACGGGTTGATGGGCGTTCTCTTGATTATTCGAAGATGATAGTGCAACCAGGTGACTCTAATCCTGAAAAGTTTTCATATACTGAAACCGCGGTTCTAAAAGAACAGCGCGATTGTCACATGACCCACACC
Organism: uncultured Maribacter sp.; assembly: GCA_964554895.1. GTDB lineage: Bacteria > Bacteroidota > Bacteroidia > Flavobacteriales > Flavobacteriaceae > Maribacter_C. The sequence goes on from CAZKQM010000064.1 coordinate 4,795, forward strand.
AGCAGTTTAGTGCATGAAATTCTCAAAGAAGGTTTTGATAGGTCACCAATGTTTAATGGCAGAATTAAAAGTACTGGACCTAGATACTGTCCTTCAATAGAAGATAAAATTAATAGGTTTGCAGGTAAGGAAAGTCATCAAATTTTCGTGGAACCTGAGGGATGGAATACCGTTGAAGTTTATGTGAATGGTTTTTCAACTTCGTTACCAGAAGATGTTCAGTTTAAAGCCCTTCGATCTGTAGTAGGTTTTGAAAGAGTTAAGTTCTTTCGCCCAGGTTACGCTATAGAATATGATTACTTTCCGCCAACACAATTAAAACATACCTTAGAAACAAAATTAGTGGAAAACCTATTTTTTGCAGGGCAAATAAATGGAACTACGGGTTATGAAGAAGCTGCTTCACAAGGGTTAATGGCGGGTATTAATGCTCATCAAAAAATCAATAATCAAGAGCCATTTATACTTCGGAGAGATGAGGCATATATAGGCGTTCTTATTGACGATTTGATTACCAAGGGTACTGAAGAACCATATAGAATGTTTACCTCAAGAGCGGAGTATAGAACTTTATTACGTCAAGACAATGCCGATTTAAGATTAACGCCTAAAGGCTTTGAATTAGGTTTAGCCAAAGAAAGACGTTTAAGAAGAATGGAAGAAAAGCAAATGAAATCAGACGCCTTTTTAAAATTTTTCAAAGAAACAAGTGTCTTGCCAAATGACATTAATCCTATTTTAGAGAGTGTAGATTCTTCATTAGTCAAACAATCAGATAAAATGTACAAGGCTTTTTCTAGGCCAAAAGTAACGATGAATCACATGTTACAATTAGAGAGTGTTTCAAAATTTGTTGCAGATAATGAATTAGATAATGAGGTTTTAGAGCAGACCGAAGTTCAGATAAAATATGCGGGGTATATTGCAAAAGAAAAACTAAATGCTGACAAATTAAATCGTTTAGAAAATGTAAAAATACCTGAGAATTTTGATTATTCGAAATTGAAATCTTTATCGTTTGAGGCGAAAGAAAAGTTAGAAAATATTCGTCCGGCAACCATTTCACAGGCTTCTAGAATCAGTGGGGTTTCTCCTTCTGACATTAGTATTTTGTTGGTATTTATGGGAAGGTAAATTGATGTGTTCCACGTGGAACGAATTCAACTTTTTCTAAAATCGCATCCTTGAAATAACTTTCAGTCTAGTACTTTTTAAAGTATCTTCGCCTTTAAATTGAGCGAAATCTTTCTATAGTAAACAATCATGAAATCCTTTCTAAAGACCAAAGATTATTCTGTTACTGGTGATGAATTTGAATTACTTTTTGATGCAGATTTAGAAATGCTCATTACCACCCCCCAACCAGAAAACCTTGATTTGTATTATGAAAGTGAAACCTATATTTCACATACCGACACTAAAAAGTCTTTAGTAGACAAACTTTATCATCTGATTAAAGGCTATAGCTTAAATAGAAAATTATCACTGATTTCTAGTTTATCGGTATCAGCAAGAACATTACTTGATGTAGGTGCCGGTACAGGTGATTTTTTGCTGAAGGCTAAGAACAAGAAATGGATAACCGAAGGAGTAGAGCCAAATTCTAATGCAAGAATGAGAGCCCTTGACAAAGGCATCTCTTTATTAACCTCAATAGAGTCGTTGCCCAGCAAAAAATATCAGGTAATAACCTTATGGCATGTTTTAGAACATTTGCCCGATCTTGAAAATCAGATTTTAAAAATGTTATGGCATTTAGAAGAGAATGGCACTCTGGTGGTGGCCGTACCAAATTATAATTCTTATGACGCAAAATATTATGGACGTTTTTGGGCGGCTTATGATACCCCAAGACATTTATGGCATTTTTCTAGAAAAGCAATTGAAAAATTATTTGCGAAAAAGGGATTGAAAGTAGTAAAGACCAAACCCATGATTTTTGATTCTTTTTATGTTTCAATTTTATCAGAGAGATATAAGTCGAATAGAAAAGGAATAGGCACTTTAGTAAAAGCGTTTTGTATCGGATTCTATTCTAATTTGTCAGCTTGGCGTACCAAAGAGTATTCATCTTTAATTTACATACTAAAAAAGAGTTAATTCTTATTTTAAAGCGATTTCTGAGCACTTTTCATGTAATGATAATAATTGGATGTCTTTTTTATTTTGATGCATTTTAAGGTGTAATTAGGAATTGATTTTTAATAAATTTAATTTATTGAATTAATAATTTAATATAGAGATACTTGATACAAAAGTTTTGATATAACAAATTCAAAATGCTTTGCCTATTTTTGCGCAACTTGAAAAATAAAATAAAATGAAAAATTTAGTAGTACTAGCAATAGCGGTTTTGCTTTTCTCATGTGAGCAGCAAAAGCTAGCGTATGTTGATAACAATAAAATGTTAGAAGAGTATCAAGAAAAGATTGATTTTGACGCGAGTTATAAAATGAAGTCAGATAAATTGAACAAAAAGAGAGATAGTATATCTCAAGCATATCAAATAGAAGCACAAGCGTTTCAATTAAGAGCACAAAAATTATCTGATAAAAAGGCCCAGGAAGAATATGGTTTGATTCAACAAAGAGCTCAATTTATGGGGCAACAATTACAACAAGAAGAGCAAAGTATACAATTGGCTGGTCAAGTTGAAATGGACAGTATGGTATCAAAAGTTAAAAGATCTATCGAAAATTACGCCAAGACAAAAGGATATTCTTTTGTTTTCTCAGGAGGAAATGGGGGTAGTGTTTTATACGGGCCTGAAGCTGCTGACATCACTGATGAAATCGTTAAAGTATTAAATGACAGTTATAAACAGGAGTAGGTAGTTTTTAGATAGAATAGAATTGAAAAATCCATATCATTCGATATGGATTTTTTTATTGCTGTAAAAGAAATACTAAAATGATAGCCGGTATAAAATATATAACAATAGTCATTGCCCCAGCATAATCTTTAGCCATTCTTTGTCCAAATAACAACATTAGTAAAGCGATACATGATGTAATTGCACCATAAAAAGCAATTGAACGTGCACCCGATGTAACTATTTGAAAGGCTCCAATAACACACAAAACACCTGCAATTAATTCAACAATAAGTACTGTAGCTAAAAGCATTGGCACCATATTTTTTAAAGGGGTATTTTTAAAGTGACCTTTCAGCCAACCTAAATTTCCTTTCCAATCAAATAGTTTATCAATTCCACTTTGTAAAAACGTAATAATCATAAAAAGTAATAGTAATATTTCTGCTGCATTTCCTGTTAATTGATTCATAATGAATTGATTATGTATGTTTTATAAAATCTGAAAAGAACTTTTTTTTTCATGAATTAATCGGGTTAATTTGATAGACAAATCTGTAAAAATGATTTTAGAATTGCCATTACGCTCCACATGATAAATTGATTCTTCAAGAATTTCTACTATGGATAGAATGTTATTTTCATGAATAAAAGGGGCGAATTTTTTTAAATCAAATTGTTCCGAATGAAATTGTAAAAAAGCCAATGAAGGTGCTCCAAAATTAATCAACATTGCTTGTCTAATTACCACCAAGCAATACTTTAAAAATTTCTTTTGTGTTTCACGACCATTTTTGGCAACCTCTTCACTCCAAGATAACAAATCTCTAATCGCTTCTTTATTGCCTTTCGCTTTAAATGCTGTTCTTACCCAATACACAAACCATTTTTCAAAGACCAAATCTTCAGAATCATTATTCATTAAATCCAGAGCTTTATTAAAGTTACCATTCGCCTCATGGGCAAATCGAAGTGCTAGTTCTTTTGACACTCCCTTTTTGATGAGTCCATCAGCAATTGTTTGTTCTGCTAAAGGAGGAAAATGTAAAACTTGACATCTAGATTTAATGGTTTGAATAATCTGTTCTTCATCCTCAGTAATCAAAATGAAAACGGTTTTTTCTGGGGGTTCTTCAATAAGTTTCAATAATTTATTTGAAGCAGCTGAATTTATTTTTTCAGCCATCCATATGAGCATAACTCTAAAACCACCTTCATAGGGTTTTAATGAAAGCTTTTTCGAAATTGATACCGCCTCATCTACACCAATTTGGGCTTGTTTTTTTTCAATTCCGATGGTGCGATACCAATCAAAAAGGTTGCCATAAGGTTGTTCCTTTACAAAAGATCTCCATTCGGTAATAAAATGGTCACTGACAGCATGACTTTTGACTTTTTCAGCATTTGCAGTTGGGTAAACAAAATGCATGTCAGGATGCGATAAGGAATCAAATTTTAAGTTACAGGCGCTATTGGCACCTTCGTTTTCAGCGTTTTGATTCGAGCAAATGATATATTGTGCATATGCAATTGCCATGGCCAAAGTGCCTGATCCTTCACCACCAACAAACAACTGCGCACTAGGAATTCTACCTGCATCAGCACTTGATGCTAGGTGTTTTTTAATATGATTAAGCCCTAAAATTTCTTTAAAAAGCATAACTCAAATATACCTTTTTCGTTTTAATATAAATGACAAAAAAGAGGAACTCTTTTAGCCATATTATGGCCACGAAAGTCTTTTAATTGGCTTAAAAATAACAAAACCCACTTTATTTCAACCTTATAAATCTTTACCTTTGCCATTCGCTAAATTTTGCATAATGAAGACCATAACAGATTTTAATTTTGAAAACAAAAAGGTACTAATTCGTGTTGATTTCAATGTACCCCTTGATGATGAGTTCAATGTTACTGACACTAGTAGAATTGAAGCCGCAAAACCAACTATTATAAAGGTTTTAGAAGAAAAAGGAAGCGTTATTTTGATGAGCCATTTAGGTAGGCCAAAAGGTAAGGTAAATCAAGATTTGTCTTTGAAGCACATTTGTCAAGCAGTATCTGAAGTTATTGGTGTTCAAGTTAAATTTAGTAATGAATGTGTAGGTGTAAATGCAGAAAAGGCAGTGGCTGAATTGAATATGGGCGAGGTTCTTTTATTAGAGAATTTGCGTTTTCATGCTGAAGAAACTAATGGCGATAAAGATTTTGCAGAGCAGCTTTCGAAACTAGGAGATATTTATATTAATGACGCTTTTGGAACCGCACACCGCGCTCATGCTTCAACGACTATTGTGGCTCAATTTTTTCCAGAAAATAAATGTTTTGGGTTTCTTTTAGCACAAGAAATTGATGCCATTGAAAAAGTGATGCAAACTGGTGAGAAACCTATTCTCGCTATTTTAGGCGGAGCTAAAGTGTCTTCGAAAATTACCATTATTGAAAACATATTAGATAAGGTGGACCACTTAATTATTGGAGGCGGTATGACCTATACGTTTATTAAAGCCCAAGGAGGAAAAGTTGGTAATTCGATTTGTGAAGATGATAAAATGGATTTAGCCTTAAGCATTTTAAAGAAAGCGAAAGAAAAAGGAGTTGAAGTTCATATTCCTGTTGATGTTTTGGCTGCTAACGATTTTTCAAATGATGCAGAAACTAAAATAGCTGATGTAGATAAAATTGAAGATGGATGGCAAGGTTTAGATGCAGGACCGAGAACGCTTGAAAATTTCAAACAAGTTATTTTAGCAAGTAAAACTATTTTATGGAACGGACCTGTAGGTGTTTTCGAAATGGAAACTTTTGCAGTGGGTACAAAAAGCATTGGTAATTTTATTGATGAAGCTACTCAAAACGGAGCTTTTTCATTAGTGGGAGGAGGCGATTCTGTTGCAGCTGTAAAACAGTTTGGTTTCGCTGAAAAGGTAAGTTATGTTTCTACTGGGGGTGGTGCCATGTTAGAAAGTCTAGAAGGAAAAACCCTGCCAGGCATTTCAGCAATATTGAGTTAATCAATTGTTTTTATAAGTTCGAAAGCTTTTATATTGCTCATAAAATTTCTTTCTTTCTTTTAAAAATACGATTTTAGCTTGCCTTCTAATCGATCAAAGAAATTATGAAACCAATACAAATTCTATTTTTTGCTCTATTTTCTTATTTCTCTTTAATGAGTTCGTTGTATGGGCAATCGCAAGAACACGATACGCTTGTTACCCTAATTGACAGCATACCTATTAAGAGTCAAAAAGTAGGTGAATCAATATTATATACCACTAATCATAACGGTAAATTTAATCTTCAGGACAATGAACAAGCGGCGCATTATGATAGTCTATGGTTGAAAGAACTACATCAACTTGCCTCTTTGTCAGATGAGATGCATGAATTTGTTAGTAGTAAAGAAACAGAAGTCAATAATGAGGTCGAAATTAATACAGATACCCTGAAAAAGCGCTTAGCTTTATTGAATCAAAGAACGCCTTTTAATATCGCTTACAATCCTGCTCTTGAATCAGTTATCAAATCTTTTTTAAGCAGAAAAAGACCTTTAATGAATAGAATGCTTACCGTTAGCCAATTCTATTTTCCTCTTTTTGAGCAAGAATTTGACAATCATGATATTCCTGTTGAAATGAAATATTTAGCCATTGTTGAATCAGCATTAAACCCGAAAGCTAGATCAAGAGTAGGTGCCACCGGTCTTTGGCAATTTATGTACGGTACAGGTAAAGAACATGGTCTTGAAGTGAATAGTTATGTTGATGAACGTTCGGACCCTATAAAATCTACAAGAGCGGCAGGTGAATACTTGAATCGAGTTTATAAGGTTTTTAATGATTGGGATTTAGCCTTAGCTGCCTACAATTCAGGACCAGGTAATGTGAATAAGGCGATTAGAAGATCTGGCGGATATAAAAATTACTGGAATATAAGAAGAAATTTGCCTAGAGAAACTGCCGGTTATGTTCCTGCTTTTATTGCAACAATGTATCTTTTTGAATATGCAGAAGAACATGGTTTAAAAGGACAAAAAATTGAGCGTCCCTATTTTGAAACTGATACGGTTCATATAAAAAATATCATAACTTTTGACCAAATTTCAAAGCTAGTTGATATTTCTATGGAAGAGTTAGAAGTATTGAATCCTTCATATAAACTAAAAGTAATACCCTATGTTAAAGGCAAAAATTATTACTTGAGGTTACCTGTAAGCGCAATGGGAAGATTTGTTGCGAATGAAGAAGCTATTTACGCCTATGTTGACAAAGAACTGAAAAGCAAAGAGAGTCCGTTGCCAGCTCTTGTGAAACAAGCAGCACAAAATAGAATTAGATATCGCGTAAGAAGCGGTGATTACTTGGGTAAGATTGCTGAACGGTATGGTGTTGGAGTAAGTCAAATCAAAAACTGGAATGGTCTTCGAAGTAATAATCTTAGAATTGGGCAACGTTTGACAATCTATCCTCGAGGATCAAATGTGAACATAAAACCAACCAAAAAGAAATCTAGCATAAAGTCTACAACCTCTTCAAAATCGCCCAATGATAAAGTTCATGTAGTTAAAAAAGGAGATTCTTTATGGACTATTTCTAGAAAGTATCCTGGAATAAGTATTGAAGATTTACGAAAATGGAACGGTATTAGTGGTAATAATTTAAAACCGGGTATGAAATTAAATCTTTGTGATTGCTCATCTTAATTTAAATCGTTCAAATGAAATATAGTAAACTCATTTTGGTTCTTTTATTCTTTATTGTTATTTCTTGTGATGATAAAAAGAAAATACACAAAGCACAGTCAATAGGTGCGATTAATTCTGTAACTGTTGTTGTAGATAATGATTTGTGGAATAGTGAAGTCGGCGATCAGTTACGCAGTCAATTTGCCTCACCCATAGTTGGTTTAACTTGGGATGAACCTTTGTTTACTCTAAATCAAGTACCTCATAAAGTTTTCTCGGGCGCACTTCGTAAAACCAGATCTATTATTTATGTTAAAAAGGATACTTTAAATAGTGCTCATATTAAACCCGATATGTTTGCAAGACCTCAACGCGTTGCTGTAATTAAGGGCACTACCAATGAAGAGCTAATTCAAAATATTATAGAGAAAGGACCTCAAATAAGTCAATCTTTTAAACAATTAGAGTTAAAAGAGGCGCAGCAAAGGTTTTTAAAATCATTAAATAAAGACAAAGCGCTGAGTGAAGAATTTAATATAAAATTGAATATTCCGTCCATTTATACAGTGGGGAAAAAAGAAAAAAACTTTATTTGGATTGACCGACAAATTCCAAAAGGGCATGCAAATATTGTAGCCTATGCCATGCCTAATAATAGTTTTAGAAATGATTCAACCTTAGTTGCTGATATCGTCAAAATGCGTGATTCAATAGGCGCGGCATATTTGCCTGGCGAAGATATTCCAGGTAAAGTAACACATATGCGAACAGAACCTGCATTTTCGCCTTCAGTTTTTAAAACGGAAATCGCGGGTAGAAAGGCCTATGAAGTACGTGGTATTTGGGATGTTAAAAATGATTTTATGGCAGGCCCGTTTTTGACGTATATTATTGATGACTCAATGAATGACCGTAAAATAGTTTTAGAAGGATTTACATATGCTCCGGCAACCAATAAGCGAGATGATATGTTTCAATTAGAGGCGATTATGAAAACAGTCAAATTTGAAGAAAAAAACGCGCTCTAACAGTTTTTATTTTCATGAAAAGAACAACACAGGCAAGTTGTTTTTTAGTCAGTTTAAAAAGCTTAAAACAACTCTAATTTGTTATTCAAAATAAAAAAGCACCCTTAATGAAAGGGTGCTTTTTTGGTTAGGTTGGTTAGAATATTAATCAAAGGCAAAGCCTGTAATAACTCTAAAAATAAATGCGTAAAGAACTATTAAGAAACTTAAAAAACAAAACCATGAAAATACTTTAAAAAATATCTTGATAAATTTATTTCCCAGGTTTTTAAAAGCTTCAGAATAAATTTCCTTTAAAAGGGTAATGTTTTTCATGATGGTCGGATTTGGGATTCGATATACCTATAACTCTATTCGCATATATTAAGTGCATTTACCCCCTGAATTTGTTGTGAAAAACGTGAATAAAGTTGTGAAACGCTTTTACATATCTACAATGATGAATTCAGAACGTCTATTTAATAAATGCATTTTTTCGGCACACTTAATTGAACCATCACATTCATTCAATAATCTTTCTTCTCCATACCCAATTGCACTTTCAATACGGTCTTTATCAATACCTTTTGAAAGTAAATATTCTCTACTTGATTTAGCTCTTTGGTCTGAAAGGTATTTGTTATATGCTTTGTTACCTCTTGAATCAGTATGAGATTCTATTCTAATAACAAGGGTTGGATATTCGTTCATTATATTAACAAGCTTATCTAATTCTTCAGAGGCATCTTGTCGAATATTGAATTTATCAAAGTTGAATAAGATATTATCCATTTTTAGTTTTCTTATACCATCTTCAATAGTAATTAATTCTAACATTCTGTTTATGGCCAAATCAACCTTAACAGTATCATTTTTAACAGTACTAACTTCTTTTATGTTTTCTTTGTATTGATCCTTAGTAGCTTTAATGGTATAAGATTTGTCTGCTTCAAGATCTTCAAATACAAAATTACCATCATCATCTGCCACCATTTCTTTAAGCTTTATATTATTTTCGTCTAGTAATTCAACTAAAGCGTTTGGCATAATATCTCCGGTAACAAGTTCAGTAACAACACCTGCAATGGCATTTTTGCTAGCGGGTACTTCTTCAATAATTAATCTTTTAAAGCCATAGATATCATCATCTCCTTTACCATTAGCACGGTTTGAAGCAAAATAGCCTTTTTGATTTTTTTCATTTACTATGTATGAAAAATCATCTTTACTACTGTTTATTGGCATACCTAGATTCTTCACTTCCTCGAAGCCCTCTTCTGTATAGGTTACTTCAAAAACGTCTAATCCGCCAAGGCCAACATGACCATTAGATGAAAAATATAATTTCTTATCATTAATAAACGGAAACATTTCTTTTTGTTCAGTGTTTATTTCAGGACCTAAATTTTTAGGGTCTGAAAAAAGATTATCTCCAATAACATCAACAACAAAAATATCTGTCTCACCTATGGTACCCGGCATATCTGATACAAAATAGAGTTGTTTGCCGTCTGGGCTTAAGGTAGGATGACCGGTTGAATAATTGTTGCTGTTAAAAGGCACTTCAACGGCCTCTGTCCATTCTCCATTAATCTTGTTCGAGGTATATATTTTTAGGTGATTTACTCCATTTTTATCTCGTCCAAGTTTTTTACCGAAATTGTTACGCGTAAAATACATCGTCCTGTTATCTGGAGAAAAGGTAACAGATGCTTCGTGATACTTGGTATTGACATTTTTTGAAAATTTTATAGCGTTTTTAAGGTCTTGAGATTCCTCATTTATTTTCGCCACGTATAAATCTAAAAAGGGCTGATCATTCCATTTATACCGTCTGGTATTTAAAAAAGAAGAATCTTTCGCCGAGGCAAAGACCACTTGATTTGAATCAAGAAACATTGGCGAAAAATCAGAGTACTCTGTATTTACACTCAGATTTTTAAGTTCAAAATTTTGTTTATCACTTAATATTTCATCTAGAATTAGTTCGTTCATACTTGGCTCATTGTTAGATGATACCGCATACTCGCCATTTTTGATTTTCTTATTGTAAAGACGCATTAATCTTTTAGAGTGGGCATACTTACCCGTGCCCTTTAAAGAATGCGCGTATTTGAATACGTTGTCAGCAGACATTTCTTTACCATAATTTTCATAGAGAATATTATACCAATAATGCGCTTTTTCCATATTTGTGTTGAAATAATGGGCATCGGCAGCTTTTTGAATGATGTCATAAGAATAATTCTTATTGCCGTCACTTAATGCTTTTTCATAGAGTTCAGCTGATTCTGCATACCACATTTTATCAAAGTAGGCATTCGCCTTTTTGATCAATTTACTTGTTTTTCCAGGTTTCGAATCATTAAGTGAGTTCGTTGAAGGCCCTTTATTTTCTGCTTCTATCTCATCAATCTCTTCATCAGCTTGATCATTTGAATTTTGAAGTGGACTAACATCATCTGATTGAATATTGTTTGAGGTATTTAATTGAAGAATCCATGCATCTTCTTGATATTTTCCACCGAATCCACTTTTGTATCCCTTAATTGCGGAGATACCATTTGAAAAGTATTGAATGTAAACGTAATTTAATTTTTTCTCAGGAATGTAAATTGAACCAGCATCAAAACCCTTCTTTTTTAACTTTTTAACAATCCTTTTTACATTCTTTTTATTACTGAAGACACCTGTTATAGCGTAATATCCTTCAGCAGCGTCTTCAATATTCTGTACTGTTCTATACGGAATGTTATCTTTTTCAGCTATTTGTTCAAAAGTTTTATTGTCAATACTAGTTTCTCCTAGCTTAACTGTAGAATTAGTTTCTTCAAAGTTGTCATCAGAAAACTCATTATTCATACCAATACCCATAGGTGTTTGAGCACCAAGAAATAGTGAAAAAATAAGAAAGAAAGAGGAAATAACTTTTTTCATGGTTTAAATTCAGGTCAATTGTAAACTATATTTTAGACACATGGTGTCAGAGACTTTTAAATTTTAATTGGCAAACAGCAAATACTGATTACATTCAATTCAAAGTAAAAATAATGGTAATGATTGCCTTCAATTTTTTTTTGTTGTGAAAGAACCTTTTTTAGTAGTCAAAGAGCAAAATCATGAAGCGTCTCAAAATTTAATCAGCCGGTTTTTAGTTGTATCTGATAAAATCAAATAAAAATACTGATTAGTATAAAATGTATTTCGTATACCTATAATAGAATAAATAATATACAAGAACTATGAACTAAATATAAATAGTTTGAATAAGAACAATATATACATACTTAGTGAGTGTGATGTTGGTTGGCCGGGTCGCGAAAGTCAAACG
>CAZKQM010000065.1:0-16493 GCA_964554895.1 uncultured Maribacter sp.
AAGACAACTCTTTTAATGAGAAGGAGCTACGTGAATTTTTAATACGTTTAGGCGGGGTATATCTTTTAATGCTTTTGATGGCGATAGCTCTTGCTTATTTTATTTCAAAATATATAACGCGATCATTACAGACCATTTCAGATATGATGACGAAAACTGATTTGACACGAACTAATGAAAAAATTCATATCAAGGATCCAAGTTTAGAAGTAGGTAAATTGGTAGACTCGTATAATGCCATGATTGATGAATTAGAATTAAGTGCAGGTAAATTGGCCCGAAGCGAACGAGAACAAGCTTGGCGTGAAATGGCAAAACAAGTAGCTCACGAAATTAAAAATCCGCTGACACCCATGCGCTTAAGTGTGCAAAGTTTTGAACGTAAATTTGATGCCGAAGACCCCGATATTGAAAGCAAAATAAACGAATATTCAAAAACACTGATTCAGCAAATAGATACCATGAGCAATATTGCCAGTGCGTTTTCAAATTTTGCAGAAATGCCAGCGCAACAAAATGAAACTTTGAACGTGGTTGAAATTGTCAAGTTGGCTCTTGATATTTTTACCGAAAAGTATATTCATTTTGTTGCTGATGAAAAGACAATTATTGCCAAATTAGATCGCACACAATTAATACGTGTCGTTACTAATTTGGTTAAAAATGCGATTCAAGCTGTACCAGAAGTTGATGCGCCTAAGATTACAGTTGCCGTTTCATCGGTAGATGAAAACGTTAAAATAACTGTGACTGATAACGGAATTGGTATTGCTGACGACCTAAAAGAGAAGATTTTTGAACCTAAATTCACGACCAAATCTAGTGGTATGGGCCTTGGTTTAGGAATGGTTAAAAATATTGTTGAAACCTACAAAGGTTCAATTGAATTTAGCTCACAAGAAGATATGGGTACCGTTTTTTCTGTGCTTTTACCTAAAGAAAATGAATCTGTGAACGAGTAGTATGTCGCCTTTTGATTTTTATATCGTTGATGTTTTTGCGGAAGAAAAATATGCTGGAAATCAGCTAGCCGTTTTTATAGATTTAGAACAGCGCTTAACTGCAACAGAAATGCTGCAGATGACCCGAGAAATCAATTTTGCTGAAAGTACATTTATTCGATCTATTGAAAAAGATGGAAGTTTTGGGGTGCGTATTTTTACCACGGAGTATGAAGTGCCTTTTGCAGGACATCCTACCTTAGGAACGGCCTATATTATCGCTAAAGAATTACTGAACAAACCCCAAAATAAACTGGTTTTAAAGCTAAAAAAAGGCAATATTCCTGTTGTAATAGACAACCCAAATAATTTAGATAAAAGTAGGTTTACCATGCAACAGGCGCAACCTGAATTTGGTGCTATTTTTGACCCTAAAATAGTTTCAGAAGCATTGCAGATTCCATTGGAGGATATTGACACTAGCCTGCCCATTCAAGATGTGAATACCGGATTGCCATATGTCATTATTACTCTTAAAAATAGAGAGGCGATCAAAAAAATTCGTCTGAATTTTGATGCGCTAAAACAATTTTTAATTACAAATGAATTACATAAAAGCAATAACCCAAGAAAATTATCATCGGCTTTGTTTTTTGTAACCAAGGAAACCGTTGATGCAAAAAAAGATTTTCACACACGTATGTTTGTTTTAGATGATGTGACTATTTGGGAAGATGCGGCTACAGGAAGTGCAAATGGCTGCTTTTTAGCCTATTTATTGCGGCATGTAGCTCCTAAGCAGTCGGTTTTGGTAGAACAAGGATTTGAAATGGGAAGAAAATCTATTTTGTATTTGGACGGAGAAAAACACAATAATCAATATAATTTAAGAGTCGGCGGTCAGGTAGTTCCTATAAGTAAAGGAGTTTGGACCGTTTAATAAAAAAATAGCACCCTTATGAGTTACGAAAACATAGTAGTTGAAGAAGAAAATCACATTGCCACAATTACCATAAACCGCCCAAAAAAATTGAATGCTCTGAATAAAGCAACCATTCAAGAGCTTCATGAGGCATTTAACGATGTGAATCAAGATTCAGAAATCAAGGTAATTATTTTAACTGGCAGTGGCGAAAAGGCATTTGTTGCCGGAGCGGATATTTCTGAATTTGCTGACTTTTCTGAAGGAGAAGGCGCAAAATTAGCAGCTCAAGGGCAAGAACTACTATTTGATTTTGTTGAAAATATGAAAACACCTGTAATCGCTGCTATCAATGGTTTTGCGTTAGGAGGAGGTCTAGAACTCGCCATGGCGTGTCATTTTAGAATTGCAAGTTCGAATGCGCGAATGGGACTTCCGGAAGTATCGCTTGGGGTTATACCGGGCTACGGTGGCACGCAACGTTTACCCCAATTAATAGGTAAAGGTAGAGCGATGGAAATGATTATGACCGCCGGAATGATTGATGCTGAATTAGCAGCCCAATATGGCTTGGTTAATCAAGTGGTTGAACAAGAAGAGTTACTTTCTTATTGTGAAAAAATTGCAGGTCGTATATCGAATAATTCACTTGTAGCCATTTCACATGCAATAAAAGCGGTAAATGCTGGTTTTAATCATGATAGTAACGGATATGCTGTTGAAATAAATAGTTTTGGCGCCTGTTTTGGCACTGCCGATTTTATTGAAGGAACTACGGCCTTTTTAAATAAACGTAAGGCTGATTTTCCGGGCGAGTAGTATATCCCACAAAAACCTACTTATGAAATCTTCTAAGCTACTAGCATTAGCACTTTTTTTTGTTGCTTCATATTTTGCGTTTGCTCAAATTCCTGTAGACTATTCTTTAGGTGAAAAGTATTCAGACAGGCATAAATTTTCAACCGTCTTATCTCTTGAAAAAACAGATAGTAATGAAACTGTTCTTGTAAGAACTTACTATGGAGGAATGCCCTTAAGACCAAAAGGACATTTTATCGAAGTTTATAATGCGGATATGAGCCTGAAAACAGATTTCAATTATAAGTATGCCGGAAATAATATGATTGGAGGTTTTGTAAAAAACGGCCAATTAAATTTGTTAGAATTGGTGTATGATGTTCAAAAAGAATCTTATCTATATGTAGCGCATCAAAGTTCTACCGCTGAATTTAAGTTTTCGAAAGAAGTCATACTAGCGATACCTTCAAAAGAAGTTGAAAATCCATTAGCTTTTAGTAAGTATGATCGAAATTTCAAGAATGGTTTTACAACAGCTGTTCATTTTAATGATGAAAAATCAGCCTTTGTAATTACGGTTCATCATAGAGAAAGAAAAGAAGAAAAATATAAGGTTTTTCTATATGACACGAGTTTAAATCAGCGCTTTAAATATGATTTTAGTAGTCATATTGAGGAAAAAAATTATGCTTTTGAAAATATTGCCACTTCAAAAGATTTGAATACTGTTTATTTAATGGGAAAAGCTTTTTTTAAGAAAAAACGTATTACCGTTAAAGAAAGAAAATTTCAATATGAATTGGTTAAAATTAATGCTTCCGGATTTGAAACTCAAGAATTCGCTGATGAAGGCAAGTATCCTGAGTCTCTGAAACCTATAATTATAGGTAATGAAGTCGTAGCGGTTGGTTTTTATTCAGACAGAAAAGACAATCGATATAATGGTTTGGCCTATTTCAAAATGAATCATAATTCATTGAGCCTAACTTCTAAAAAATATAATGCATTTTCAACACAATTTATGCAAGATAAATTTGGGCGTGAGGTTGATGCAAAAATTAAAAATCTTATTTTCAAAGATGTTCATATCACTTCTAATCATGATATCATTTTTAGTGCAGAAGAATATTTTGTAACATCTGGCGATGATATAAGTGAAGGAGCTACAAAACAAATACAGCGGTATCATTACAATGATATTGTATGCGCCAAAATGAATACCAATGGAGATTTGATTTGGGCGAGAAACATCAATAAAGCTGAGGTAACACAGGGCGATGAAGCCTATGCCTCTTATACAGCTTTTGGGCACAACAATGACATGTACTTTTTTATTAATTCAGGAGAGACTCCGCAAAAAATAGGTAAAGAACGCATTCTTTTTAAACAAGGGTTTAGCAGAAACCCTAATGTATTTGTAATAAAGGCAAACAGCAATGGCGACCTTTCTTATAAAAAGTTAATTGATGATAAAGAAGTGCGATTGCCTGTAATGGTTTCTAGACCTTTTATTGATAAAAATAGCAATGAGCTGTTGTTTTATGCAAAACGCGGAAATAAAAAGCAATTGATTAATGTTGCTTTTAGCACTGCTATTGAAGCCCAAGAATCTAAGTAAATCAGATTTAGCTTAATTCCCAACCTTTGCGGTATGAACCTTTAACCCATTCATTGGCTTGATCCCAATTGGTTACTTTCATATTGGCCCCGTCCCACATTAACTTTCGACGACCTGGATATTGATATGGATCCCAATCTCCAGCTTTTTTGCCGGGTTTGAATTCTTTCATTTGAAAAGCTCGAATAGCAAGGTTCCCCATTAAAACAGCTTCAGTTAAAGGTCCTGATTTGCTAAAGTCTGAAGATGCTTTTGTGCCATTTAAACACGCATTCACAAAGTTAGCTTTATGACCAGAAGTATCGTCAGGAATACGCTCTAAATAGGGAGTAGGAGGCGTAATCATTTTCATAGTATTAGAAGGTACTAAACGTGCATTTCTTGAATACACATCACAAATCAAAATACCTCTTGAGCCATAGAAAATTGAACCACCACCACCAGCGCCCATAGTTTCACCGTCTTTTAATTCATCTGGCAAATCGGGCATAATGCCTCCATCATACCAGTTTAAAGCGATGTCTCCGTGTTTCTCTGTATTGAATTTTAAACGTACTAATGAAGAAGAAGGGCATGATTGATTGTAATCAGCTTCAACAAAATCGCCTACCCAATTGGTGGTACAACTTGCTTCAGCTTCCGTAGGATATCCAAGATCGAGAACACTAAAAGGAGTTTCCATAATATGGCATCCCATATCGCCTAGAGCTCCAGTACCAAAATCCCACCAACCTCGCCATTTGAATGGCAAATAAGCAGCATTGTAATCTCTCATGGCAGCAGCACCCAACCATAAATCCCAATCTAAGCCTTCCGGAATAGGTTGTTTTTCTGTTGGTACAGGAATACCTTGGGGCCATACAGGTCTGTTGGTCCAACAATCAACCTTATATATTTTACCTATGATTCCTGATTCAATCAATTCTCTAGCTTCTCTACTACCATCTGATGAAGCGCCTTGATTTCCCATTTGACTTACAATGCCATTTTGCTCAGCAACTTGAGTCATGAGTCTCGCTTCATGAATATTATGCGTTAAGGGTTTTTCAACATAGGCATGTTTTTTGGCTCGCATAAAAGGCAATGCGATTGAAGCATGCATATGATCTGGTGTAGCCACAACAATGGCATCAATATCTTTGAGATGCTTGTCATATAATTTTCTAAAATCTTTGAATTTACTGGCTTTCGGAAATTTTTTATAAGTGCCTGAAGCTCTTCTATCATCAACATCACAAAGTGCGACAAACTTTACTTTTCCTGTATCGTAAAGAGCTTGAATATCTCCGCCACCCTGTCCGCCAGCACCAAAACCTGCCATATACAGGGTATCACTTGGAGGAACATGATTTTTACCCATCACAAAACTAGGAACTATTGAAAAGGCTGCTGAAGCAGCGGCTGATTTCTTAAGGAATTTTCTTCTCTGCATTTTTAAAACATTTTAATGCTTTGAAGATACAGAAAATTTGTTTGAGTTTATGAAACTCTAAATGTGAATTAGGATTAATAAAATAACCGAATTAGTATCCGGTTATTTCTTGAAGTTTATCAAAAAAGTCTCTTTTTCTATCTGAATTTATACCCCAATCAATAGGCACTGATTGAAAGCCTTGTTCAAAACCTTCATCTTGTTGGCGATAATCAAAAAAGCCCCATGAAACATAACCCTCAACCGCTGCTAAAAAATTATTATCAGCCTCATTAAAATCATAGTGATCATCTTCATTGATGATAATGGGTTTGTTATTACCTTCTGGAACATTTCTGGTTCTAGCAATTACATCACGAAGTCTGCTGGGTTCGTTCACACCATTACCATGTAAAAGAATATAATCTGACTCTTGAATAACTTGTTGTGAAGGCGTTGCACCCCCTGAGTAACTGGTACTGACTAAGAGTCGTTTACCATCTCTTTGAGTGTTTTTTACTCGTTGAATTAATTCATGAACACGATTTTCGCCCAAAATAGCATGATCGTAAAATGTAAGATTACATTCATTGTTTATTTCAACCAAAATATTTTCGTATCCTTTTTCAAGTATCCAATACGTAATATTGTCAACCGCATTAATTACAGATTGCTCACTATTCAATTCTTGGTCTTGACCAAAATAAAAATATCCTAAAATCACTACCATTTGTAATCTGTCAGCCTCATCTAAAATACGCTCTAAACGTTTTCTGTAACTAGATTTAATATTGCCAAAGGCATCAAAGGCTGAGTTGATCCAAGGTAGCCTATTTCCGTATCCGGTAGGACTTCCACCCTGTAAATTCAGCGTAAAAGCTAATAAGCCTTTACTTTTCCATTCTGCCATATGGGCAATAAATTCATCTGTATTTCGATCCGGATCCCAAGCATTGGTATCAGGGTAGACAAATTGATGACGTGTGGTACTATTTGTATCGTCAAAAATGCCTTGAACCATACGAGAATTCATAAGCAAACCTTCAATTTTTTTACCTTGCCAATACCGACCTGCATAGGTTAATTTGCCATTAATATAGAATTGTTGACCAACAATTGATAACTGGGTTTTTGAGATAGTCGAAGTTTCATCTGATACAGAATCTTCTTCTGTTTTAACTTCAGAATCTTCCTGAACTTCAGATGTTGTAGTTGAATCTTCATTAAGCTCTTCAATAATTTCTGTTTCAGCAATCTCTTCGGTAATATTAATTAGTTCAGAATCTGCTGAACATGAAAACAAAAGAAAGATAAATAAACTGATCATAGAAATGAGTGTGGCGAAACGATTGATTAGGGGAATCATAGATAGGCGTTTTTGAAATTTTAAGAAATGGGTACCTACCTTTAACGCTGAAAAAAGTACTAATACTATGTACTAGCTGTTAAACTTTTCAACATTTTGTCGAAAATAATTAACATTTTCCGTCAGCCTCTTTCAAGAACTGTTCAACAAATTCGCACATAAACTGATGCCGTTGTATCGCCAATTTTTTACCCGTAGTAGTGTTCATTTTCTCTTTGAGAAGAAAAAGTTTTTCATAAAAATGATTGATGGTAGGCGATTTTGACTTTTTATATTCCTCTTTAGTCATATTTAAGTTTGGCCGAATTTCTGGATCGTAAAGCACTCTATTTTTAAATCCACCATAATTAAAAGCTCTGGCAATACCAATCGCACCAATAGCATCTAATCTATCGGCATCTTGAACAACTTCAAGTTCTTTTGAAGTAAATCTTTTTGTTTTAGTTTCTATACTTGATTTAAAAGATATGTTTTCAATAATCTTGATAACATGTTGAATAATTTCATTAGGTACACCTATTGAATTTAAAAAGGTGCTGGCAATACGCGGACCAACAGTTTCATCGCCATCATGAAATTTAGCATCAGCAATATCATGAAGTAAAGCAGCAAGTTTTACCACTAATTCATTGACTTGTTCGTTTTTTGAAATTAATAATGAATTTTTATATACTCGTTCTATGTGAAACCAGTCATGTCCGCCCTCCGCTCCGGCTAAGGTTTCTTTTACAAAGGCAATTGTGGCTGTTATGACGTTGTCATTTGTCATTATGAAGAAATTAGACCGTTTTTGACTGTGTTTTCAGTTTTTTCAATCACAGCATCTAAATTGTCTGTAATTTCTATGGATGGATGTACGGTAAAGGTAATATGATTAAATAGTCCGTTAGGAAATTTACCATATTTCAACATTTTCCACGAATTATTAATACTGATAGGAACAACTAGTGCGGAAGGAGCATTTTTTAAAAGTAGTTTTAATCCTGTGGTTTTAAAAGGTTTTGCTTTGCCATCTCTTCCTCGTGTTCCTTCCGGAAAAATAACCGCACTACGTTTATGTTTTTCAATATAATTGGCCAATTTAACCACTTCACTCAAAGCCTGTTTTTTGTCATCGCGATTAATTAAAACTGAACCACCAACTCTTAAATTATAAGACACACTCGGAAATCCACGGCCTAACTCCTTTTTACTCACAAATTTAGGATGATAGTCACGCATAAACCATATAATTGGCGGAATATCATGCATGCTTTGATGATTGGGCACTAGTATTAGAGGGCGATTTAAAGGAGGTTTTTCTACAAATTTGAAATCATAAGTAGTTCCTACTAAATGCGTGCAACGCATTAAACAAAGGTTTAAAAGCGCAACGCTTTTACCATGTGCTGCATACCCAATGAGGTTATAGCAAATGACCTGGATTGGATGAAATATAACTAAAGTCAACCCAAAAAATATCAAGTAAAGAATACTTAAGAGGTATGCGAGTAATTTTTGCATGTGTCAAAAATAAAAAACCACATCATAAGATGCGGTTTTAACTTAATTATTTAAACGAAGAAATCAATTAACAAAATTCATTGTATGCTTCTGTTAAATTCTCAGCAATCATTTCAGCTGGTCTACCTTCAATATGATGGCGTTCAATCATATGAACCAATTCACCATTTTTAAATAAAGCCATACTAGGCGAAGAGGGCGGAAAAGGAATCATCATATTACGGGCAGTATCAACAGCTTCAGTATCAACACCAGCAAAAACAGTTACAGTATGATTAGGTCTTTTTTCATTTTGTAAGCTCATTTTAGCAGCAGGTCTTGCATTAGCAGCAGCACAACCACAAACCGAGTTTACAACCACAAGTGTGGTACCTTCTTGATTAATTGCTTTTTCAACAGCTTCAGCAGTAAATAATTCTTCAAAACCAGCTGAACTTAAATCTTCTCTCATTGGTTTTACTAATTCTGCAGGGTACATAGTCTTAAATTTTAAATTAAATCAGGTTCAAAGATACTTAATTTGTTGCTTGTGATACTAAAAATAACATTTCCTTTAGATGATTAGAAATCTTTCTTGTAAGGCTAAAAGCTTGGACTTATATTTGATAAAAAGCATTTTATATGTTTAAATGGATTGCAGCTTTTTTTGGGTTCTACATCTTCAGGTTTCCGGGGGCTATTGTTGGTTATTTGGTGGGAACACTTTTAGATGGTCAAATGGGTGGCAGCAAAAATGGTAAAAGTATCTTTCAAGATCTTAACCGTCAAAGTGTATCACCAGCAGATTTTGAATTGAATCTATTATCACTATGTTCTATAGTTATTAAGGCCGATGGTCATGTCAGTCAATCTGAAATGGATTATGTTCGGCAATATTTTGTACGTACCTATGGCAAAGAAAAAGCGAATGCGATATTTAGAACATTCAATGAGATTAACAAAAAAAGAGAAATTTCAGCAAGAAGAATATGTGCGTATTTAAATCAAAGAACACGCTATGAAGTAAGATTACAATTGTTACATTTTCTTTTTGGTATTGCGCAGGCAGATGGTATTGTTCGTAATTCTGAAATTAATAAGATTAATGAAATTGCAGGGTATTTAGGAGTTTCAAGTGTTGATTTTAAAAGTATAAAAGCCATGTTTGTAAAGTCTGCCAATAATGCCTATAAAATTTTAGAAATTGAAAAAACGGCTACCGATAACGAAGTCAAAAAAGCATACCGAACCATGGCAAAAAAATACCACCCTGATCGCGTAAATACTGAAAACGAAGCTATTAAAAAAGGGGCGGAAGATAAGTTTAAAGAGGTTCAAAAAGCATATGAAACAATTCAAAAAGAAAGAGGAATAGCGTAGTTATGCATGAATTTTGGTTTTACATAAAAATAGGATTTCAACATGTATTAGATATAAATGCCTATGACCACATTTTATTTTTATTGGCACTCGCATTGCCATTTACATTTAAAAGTTGGAAAAAGGTAGTACTATTAGCAACTATTTTTACATCGGCACATTGCGTGTCATTATATCTATCGGCATTCAATATTTTGGTTATGGATGTCAGCTTAATTGAATTCTTGATTCCGGTTACCATTTTATTGACAGCGATATTTAATATTAATTATTCAAAAGCTTCGATGAAGGATAAGAGTATTGCATTACATGTTTTTGCCACAGCTTTTTTCGGACTCATTCATGGGTTTGGCTTCAGTAATCATTTTAAAATGTTGATGGCAGGTCAAGAAAACAAAATAGCATCGTTATTGGGCTTTGCAACGGGCATTGAAATTTCACAAGTATGCATTGTTATGATGAGTTTGTGTATCGCCTATCTTCTTCAGAAACAGTTCAGGGTAAAACATTCGTCATACCTCTTAGTAGGTTCTATTTTAATCATACTCATTATAATACCCATGTTAATTGAAACGTTCCCTTGGTAAGCACACTGTTAAATTTAACTTTATTGGTGTGGCATGAATTTTTCAAAGCGGTATCTTAGCCTTCTATCACTATTTTCAGAATGAAAAAAATAAAACAAACCAAATATGATAAAGCATATCTGCGCATGGCTTTAGAATGGGGCAAGTTGTCTTATTGTGAACGTAAGCAGGTGGGGGCGATTATTGTTAGAGATAGAATGATTATATCAGATGGTTATAACGGTACTCCTACGGGTTTCGAAAATTTTTGTGAAGATGAAGATGGATATACCAAATGGTACGTTTTACATGCTGAAGCTAATGCGATTTCTAAAGTAGCTGCTTCAACCCAGAGTTGCCAAGGGGCAACCTTATATATAACGCTTTCACCATGTAGAGAATGCAGTAAATTAATTCATCAATCAGGAATCAAAAGAGTCGTTTATCAACAGGCGTATAAAGATGATTCAGGATTAAAATTTTTAGAAAGAGCGGGTATTGAACTCGAACATTTACCTCAAATAGAATCGTAACACTTATCATTATTTTATGTCTAAGAAATTCAATTTTATAGGACCTACTCTGCTTGCTAGTGCCATCGCTATTGGTGTATTTGTTGGCGGAAAATTGAATTTTACAGACAGTCCTGAGAAATTGTTTACCACCAATTCTAAAAAGGACAAGCTTAATCGCTTAATTGACTATATCGATTATGAATATGTTGATGAAATTGATACTGATAGTATTGTTGATGTTACGGTAAATGATATTCTAGAAAAGTTAGATCCACATTCAATATACATTCCAAAAGACGAAATGTCTGAGGTTTCTGAGAATATGAAGGGTGATTTTGTAGGGGTTGGTATAAATTTTTATCCGTATAAAGATACCATTTCTATTATTCGAACTATTGCCAATGGCCCAAGTTTTAGAAAAGGAATATTACCTGGCGATCGTATTTTAATGGCTGACAATGATACCCTTTTTGGTAAAAAAGCGATTAATGAAAATGTTGTTCAAAAACTAAAAGGAACAAAAGGCACTAGTGTCAAATTAAAAGTTTATAGAAAATCAGAAAATCGAATTTTTGATGTAACCGTAGTCCGTGATATCATTCCCATAAAAAGTGTACAGTCAAGTTATATGTTGTCAAATGAATTGGCGTACATGAAGATTAATCGTTTTGCAGAATCTACCTTTAAAGAGTTTAAAGCCACTTTAGTCAAACTCCAAAAAGAGGGGGCTAATAAATTGATTTTAGATTTAAGAGATAACCCTGGAGGATATTTGGGCGTGGCTGAACAAATTGCTGATGAGTTTTTGGTAGACGGCAAGTTGATACTTTTTACTAAAAATAAAAAAGGTAAAGTAAAAAAAACCTTTGCTACGAATAGCGGGAATTTTGAAAATAAAACAGTGTACGTACTCATCAATGAACGGTCAGCTTCAGCAAGTGAGATTATAGCGGGGGCGCTTCAAGACAATGATATTGGTACCATTGTGGGGCGACGTTCTTTTGGTAAAGGATTGGTGCAAAGAGAAATGGAATTAGGAGATGGCTCGGCAGTTCGATTGACTGTCTCAAGATATTATACACCAACCGGGCGCAGTATTCAAAGAAATTATAAGAAAGGTAGTAGAGATTATTATCAAAAATTTACCGATCGGTATTTGAATGGCGAATTGCAATCTGTTGATAGCATTAAAGTAGCAGATTCTTTAAAGTTTAAAACACCTGCTGGTAAAATTGTGTATGGGGGTGGCGGAATCATACCTGATGTTTTCGTGCCCATTGGTTCAAATGAAGAAGAGGCCCTAGAGAGTTTAGATAGCAGTGGATATATTTCATTTTTCATTTTTGAACACTTAGATGAAGATCGCAAAAGGTATGCTGACCTAACCAAACAAGAGTTTATTGAAAATTTCACAATTGATGATTTGATTTTTGAACGGTTTATCGATTATTTGGTTCCTAGAAAATTTAGAATCGATTTCTATGCGTATGAAGATAGTATAAAACTGTATTTGAAAGCCGCCCTAGCAGAGCAACTATTTGATGAAAATACTCATGCACAAATTAAGAGCAAGGCAGACCCTATGCTCAACAAAATCATTGAATTAGAGAATTCAGATATTCAACAAGAAGATTAACTATTTTGATTCATTTTATCTTGAATTTTCTTTGAAGTTAAAAAAACCATCAAGAGTACTATTGCGCACAAAGTAGCAACAATACAAATAAGAGCAATGATACTTTGACCTTCAAAAGGATTTTGAAAATCTACAACCTTACTATTATATACGATTAAAGCAATCGCTAGAATTAAAATAAAGATTACTAAATACTTATTCATAAGTCTTTAAAAATTATGCATTTAATGGTGCATTAATATTTGTAGCAAAGTTACATTGAATTTCAAGATTTGTAACGCTAGAAGGAAATAGTAGTAAAATTGAAATTCATAGGTTTAAAGTATCTTTGAATTATTCAATTTAGATAGATGTTTCAGATAGGAAAAACAATTGTTTCAGAAGAAATTATTGAAAATGATTTTGTATGCAATTTAAGCGCATGTAAAGGAATGTGCTGTATTGATGGCGATGCTGGGGCACCCTTAGAGGAAATAGAAACCCAAGAGTTGGTAAATGCTTATCAGCATGTTAAACCATACTTAAGACAAGAAGGTATAGATGCGATTGAAAAGCAAGGCGTTTTTGTAAAAGGAGAAGATGGCGAATGGGAAACTCCTTTAGTCAATGGTAGCGAATGTGCGTTTGTAATATTTTCTAAGGAAGGAATTGCGAAATGCGGAATTGAAAAGGCATCTAACGAAGGGGTAACGAGCTTCACTAAACCAGTTTCATGTCATTTATATCCGATAAGAGTAAAAGAATACACCGAGCTTACTGCAGTAAATTATCATAAATGGGAAATATGTGACCCTGCTTGTTCTCTGGGGGAAGAACTTCAGGTACCTATTTACAAATTTGTTAAAGAAGCCCTTATTAGAAAATTTGGAACTTCATGGTATCAAGAATTAGAAGAGGTGGCCCACAAGCTTAAATAATCGGAATATCTAAAAGTACTTTGGTGCCCTCTGGGGTTCCGTTTTTGTCATACAAATCAACTATTTGTAAGTTAAATGAGTTTATGAAATCACGAGAAAAGTTAGTGAGTCGTTCTTTGGTAATTTCAATTCCTAAAGATTTTCTTTTTAAAATTTTATTTTGTTTTATTTCTTCAGATGCAATTCTACCAATACCGTTATCTGCAATGCATATTTGAATAAATTTTTCATCAGAAGTTTTGTCAACTTGAAGTTCAATTTTTTTAGTTCCTGATTTAGACGATAGTCCATGCCATAAAGCATTTTCTAAAAAAGGTTGTAAAATTAAAGAAGGAATTTTAACAGCTTCAGGATCAATAGTATCATTGATAATAGTTTTAAAATCTATTTCATTTGAAAATCGTATGTTTTCTATATTCATATATAATTCAACCGTTTCTATTTCTTCAGCCAAAGTTATTTCACGTTGCGATGAAGCTTCTAAAATTTTTCGAACCAACTTTGAAAATTTGTTGAGATAATGAACTGCGTTTTTTTGTTCATTATTAATAATGTAAAGTTTAATAGAATTGAGAGAGTTGAACAAAAAATGCGGATTCATTTGGCTGCGTAGCATAGTTTGTTCTAGCGTTAGTAATTTCTTCTCATTTTTAAGTTGGTATTGGCGGTAAAGCACATAAAAAATACCAGATAATAGCGCTAAAACTATAGCACTGATTATTAGGGTTGTATTTTTCTTTCGTAAGTTAAGTCTAACAATTTCATTTTCTTTTGCCAAGACTTCTATTTCATTGCTTTTCTTTTCAGAATTATAACGAAGGGTAATTTCATTGACATATCTAATGGTATTGTCATCTAAGATTTGTTTATCTAAATCATCAGCTTTGAGCGTATAGGTTAATGCCTTTTCAAAATTTCCTTGCTCTTTGTTCAATTCGGCTAATAATCGATTTGCTTGAGCAGCTTCAGTTTTAAGATTATTTTTTTCTGCTATTTTCAAAGCTTGCCGCATATTTTTAGCTGCCTCTGAATATTGTTTCATCAAAAATCTTGACCACCCCAGATTGTTATAATAAGGAGAAAGTAAAAAGCCATTGCCTAATTGGTGTACTTTTTTCTCAACCCCTTGAAGTGTTTTTATAGCTTTTTTAGGTTCATTTTTTTGGAGATATAAATGCGCAATAGCCGTATTGCAAATAACCAGCCCCATATCATTATCAATAGTTTCATTTAAGGCTAAAGAGGTTTGGTAATCTTTTAAAGCACCAATGAAATCTCCAAGTTTTTCTTTACATTCTCCTATATTTTGATGATTAATGGCCTGGCCCAATGTATTGCCTAATTCTGTTTCTAATTGTAAAGCTTTTTCAAAGTATTCTTGAGCTCTGTCAAATTGATTGAGCATTTGATAGAGGTTGCCAATACTATTTGTTGAAATATTGATACTTCTTTTAATTCCAATGGTGGGATTTTTGACGGATTCTGCCATTTCTAGGGCCTGTTGATTATAATCTAATGCAGCCCGTATTGAAGAAGTTCTTCTAGAAACAACACCTAAGTAATTTAAGCTAGCTACCATAAACTCAATATCATTATCGAGTTTTGCAACTTCTAAGGCTTTGCGATGTAATTTTATTGCGGTAATAAAATCAGTGAAATTTCTATATTTTCTGCCAAGCTCATTAAGGGCATACGCTTCGCCGTCAGCATATTTTGCTTTTGCCGAAGCATTAGCCAAATATCGAATCAGGTTCGTGTCGCGTCGCATACTTCGAAACACTGAATGTATTTTGGTATAACCCTCAGGGGCCTCACGAATTAAGCTGTCCGTTCTTTTTTTAAAAGATTCAGACACAGTTTGTGCTGAAAGTTGAAAACTAAAACTGAAACATATAAATAGTAAAAATGGTTTTGTCAATAGAGCAGAACCTTTGTCAAGCAGAAATTTGAATGAATTTAAAAACAGTTTCATAAGAATGTTAAAGCATGTCTAGAAAATCAGATTTCTTTTGTCTAGAAACAGGTATTTTGTGGTTTGATTTTAAAATGACATATCCATCTGACTTAACGAACTCTTTTATTTTTGAAATGTTAATGATGTACGAGTTATGTATCCTAAAAAATGATTCAATAGGTAAAAGTGCTTGTACTTCTTTTAACTTTTTTGTGAGCACAATTTTTTGACCATCGGTTAAGAAAATAGTACTATAGTTTCCATCAGATTCTGCATACAATATTTCATCACTTTCTAAGAAAAGTAATTTCCCATCAGTATTTAAAGTAATTTTTTTCTGTGTTTTATTAGAATTAAAATTTAGCAATATCTTTTCAAGACGTTCAGCAGTAAAATTTTTGGCATTATACTTTTTTATTTTTCGAATAGTTTCTTTTAAATCATCAGTATCAATTGGCTTTAGAAGATAATCTATGGCTTCATTTTTAAGGGCTTTTATGGCATATTGATTATAAGCGGTGGTAATGACAACTGGAAAATCTTTATTTTTTATTTTCTTAATAAATTGAAAGCCATCCATGGTCGGCATTTCAATGTCTAGAAAAAGGCAATCCGGCGGATTTTCTTCAAGATGAGATAAAGCTTCTTGAGGATCTGTAAATGAAGCAGCAATACTAATTTCAGTACTGAAATTAGTCAATTCCCAAGTAAGACTTTGCAATGCTTTAATCTCATCATCTACTAGTATGGCCTCTATCATATATCAAAATATCATTTAAAGAGTTACGTAAGGTAATTAAAAATTAAGTGAAGCATAACCCATTTAAGAAAAGATGTATAATCGGATAATATTCGGGTATAATTGGTTAATTAATTGACTAAAATGGAAATTATCAAAAGAAGATTATGTTGTTCTAGTCACTTTATAAAAAAAGGAAATTTAATTAACAATAACATATAATTAATTCTAAACTACCGATTATACAT
>CAZKQM010000066.1:0-15581 GCA_964554895.1 uncultured Maribacter sp.
TCAGTTTATATTCAAGATCAAAGCGCTAGTGTCAAAGACGGCGAAGTAAGTGATTTTAGAGTAAATGTAAAAATCACTTTTGAAGTAAAATAAAGTACTTCTTATAAAAATTAAAAGCGGCTATTTTCACAAAATAGTCGCTTTTTTTTACACCTTTAATTCGAATTTTTTTTAGGCAATGATTGAAAAGCACAAGAACGCACTGATTGATGAAACGAGCCCGTATTTGCTTCAGCATGCTCATAACCCGGTTAACTGGGTAGCCTGGCACCACAACATTTTAAAAAAAGCACAGAAAGAGAACAAACTGCTTATTATCAGTATAGGATATGCTGCTTGTCATTGGTGTCATGTGATGGAGCACGAATGTTTTGAAGACGAAGAAGTTGCTGCGGTAATGAACTCAAACTTTATCAATATCAAAGTTGATCGCGAAGAAAGACCTGATGTTGATCAAATTTATATGGATGCCCTTCAAATGATGACTGGCAGTGGCGGATGGCCATTAAATATAGTTGCCTTACCTGATGGTCGCCCATTTTGGGGTGCGACTTATGTTAAAAAACAAGATTGGATTCAAGTACTGAATCAACTTTCAAAATTACATCAAGAAAATCCGAAGAAAACAATCAGCTATGCCGAAAATTTAGCACAGGGCAT
The DNA here is from genome assembly GCA_964554895.1 of uncultured Maribacter sp. Classification (GTDB taxonomy): domain Bacteria; phylum Bacteroidota; class Bacteroidia; order Flavobacteriales; family Flavobacteriaceae; genus Maribacter_C. Next base: position 661 of record CAZKQM010000066.1, read on the forward strand.
CAAGGCTATCAATGCGGTCGAAAATAAAACTAAAGAATCATTATTTAGTCTACCTCAGCTTAAAAAGGCCGTAACAAACTGGTCAACTTATTTTGACACTTTCTTAGGTGGCTATAAAAGAGCGCCTAAATTCATGATGCCCGTAAATCTGAATTTTCTCTTACACTACGGCACATCGAATACTAATCAAGAAATTCTAGAATATGTAAATACTACTTTAACTCGAATGGCTTGGGGCGGTATTTTTGATCATGTAGGTGGTGGGTTTTCAAGATATTCAGTCGATACTAAATGGCATGTGCCGCATTTTGAAAAGATGCTTTATGATAACGCACAATTAGTTAGTCTTTACGCTAAAGCTTACGCAGCAACCAAAAATACACTCTACAAAACAACCGTTGAGCAAACCATTCAATTTGTTGAAAAAGAATTAATGCATGCTTCCTTCGGATTCTTTTCTTCTTTGGATGCAGATAGTATTGATACGGAAGGTAATCTTGAAGAAGGTGCCTATTATGTTTGGCAAGAGCAGGAGCTTAAACTTCTGCTTAAAAAGGATTTTTTAGTATTTAAAGATTATTTTAATATCAATTCTTACGGATATTGGGAACACAACAACTATGTTCTTATTAGGGATGCACCTCTAGAAGAAATTGCTGAAAGACATAAATTACATATTGATGAAGTAGCAAAGATCATTGACTGTTGTATTGCTATATTAGATAAAGAAAGGGCAAAAAGAAATCGCCCTCGCTTAGATGATAAAATACTGACTTCTTGGAACGGATTAATGCTCAATGGCTTGGTAGATGCCTATCGTTATTTGAAAAATAAAGCCTATTTAGAACTGGCTTTAAAAAACGCATCATTTATAATTGCAAATATGTTTAAACCTGATGGCAGTCTATGGCACAACCACAAAAACGGTAAAAGTACAATTAACGGCTATTTAGAAGATTATGCAAGCACCATTCAAGCCTTTATCAATTTGTATGAGGTAAGTTGTAATGTGCAATGGATTCAGCATGCCAAACGTTTGACGGACTATTGCATTGAGAATTTCTTTAATACAGATAGCGGATTATTTTTCTTTACCTCTTTAAAAGATGATTTTATCATCAGAAGAACACTTGAAACCACAGACAATGTAGTGCCTGCCTCCAATTCAATTATGGCAAAAAATTTATTCAAACTTTCGAAACTAGTAACCAACGAAAGATATTTTGATATTGCTGAACAAATGCTTAAAAATGTGCAGCATAATTTCAACAAAAATGCACAAAACCATGCAAATTGGTTGTCTCTTTTATTGAATTTAAAACAACCCTTTTTTGAAATTGCTATTGTGGGTGAAGATTGCGAAGAAATAGTAAAAAAATTAACTTCTCAATATTTACCTAATGTTGTCATAGCAGGAACGGTAAAAGAGGAGTCTTTGCCATTGCTTAAAAACAGATATGTTGAAAATGAGACTTTACTATATGTTTGTAAAGAGGGAGCATGTCAATTACCCGTAAAAACTATTGCTGAGGTACTAGAATTGGTAATAAAAACTTAAGCCTTTTTTTTGGTTTGTAAAATAAAGTCTTTTAAGTAATAAGGTTCAAAATAAGCCACATCTTCAAAGTCTTTATTTATAAACTTCTCATAGGCCAAGTGCACCATTTCTTTAGCAGAAGGAACAGCCTCAGTTTTAAATTCAAAATTAGGATGTTTTAAAAGCTCTTTACATTTTAATGCGCCACTGCCAACAAGTACTGTTTTTCCTTTTTTTGCATATTCAATAAATGAATCTTCATGAATAACCTCAGCCTTGGTGCTGCGAACTTCATTTACTTGATTATCAAAGACCTTAGAATAGACTTCCATTCTTCTTGCATCTATCACCGGAATGATAAAATCAACCTTTTCTGAGCTTGCTTTACAAGCTAAACTTTTTAAGGTTTCGATGGCTGTTAGTGGTACATTCAATGAAAAACATAATCCTTTTGCTGCTGAGACACCAATTCTTAAGCCCGTGTAAGAACCCGGACCTTTACTAACCGCTATGGCATCGATTTCATGTATGGCTATAGAGGCTTCTTTGAGCACTTTTTGAATAAAAACATGCAATTGTTCAGAATGCGAATAATTGGGCGTATCATGCTCACGTATGGCTAAAATTTCGCCCTCTTTTGCCAAAGCCACAGAGCAGTTGGTTGTTGCTGTTTCAAGATGAAGTATGAGTGCCATTGGCGGCAAAAGTACATTTTATTTAAGCTAAAAAAAAGACCCACAAAGTTCCTATGAACTTCGCAGGCCCCATCAATTAAACACTAAATCTTAATTTAGCTTAATTGGAATTCCAAAATAAAATTCCAAAACTTTTAATCGAAATATATAATCGTATTTAGTACGTACTACATTTGCTTCAGCGTTATCAACTCTTGACTGTGCTTGGCTAAAATCAAAGGCGTTCATCAAACCAACATCATAACGTTCTTTTGAATAATCATAAGCCAAACGTCTTGCTTCTAAGGTTTTTTGCGCAGCTTCATATGCCTTGGCAAAATTTTTAACATCAACGTAGGCCTGATTAATGTTCGTTTCAAGCGTTAACTTTTCTTGTTCTAACTGTAATTGAGCATTTTGAACACCAATTTTAGCACGCTTAACATTATTTTTATTTGTTAACCGGTTAAAAATAGGAATATTTAATTGAGCACCATAAGAAACTTGATCAAAAATCCAAAGTTGATCAATAAAAACTGGTCTAAAAAGCGCATTATTTGCATCTAAAAGCTGATTTCTATTCGAGTAACCTGTACTGTAATTAAAAAATCCGGATAAGGTGGGTAAAAACCCTCCTTTTGTAATCTGTAGGTCTTTCTCAGCTAATTCGACGTTAATTTCAGAAAACTTAATATCATTTCTAAAAGTAAGGGCTTTAGCAAAAATTTCTTTGGGAGTACTATTTAAAACCTGAGAAGGTGGTACTTCATAATCAACATCTGCCACGTCAAAATTTTCATAATCTGTAATTTGTAGTAACTGAGCCAAATTGATTCTTGAAATTATTACCAAGTTTTCAGTGTTTACTACATTCTGCTCTTGACCCGCTGCTGTAGATTCAATCTCTAACAAATCACCTTTAGGCAAAACACCCGCCTCAACTAATTCAGCGGTACGTTTTATATCTTGCTCAGTTACTGCATATTGAGCCTTTTGAGTTACTAGCGTTTCTTTATTAGAAATAATAGTTAAATAGGCATTCGCAACTGCAAGACGTATGTCATCTTTTAAATCGTCAAGCCTATACTGGCTGGCTAATGCACTAAGTTTTGCTCTACGTAGTTGATTTAAATTTTGAAGACCATTGTACAAGATTATATTTGAATTAATGCCCCCGTTTGCCCTAAATGTTGATTCTGTTGTTGGCGCGTTACTTCCTGGTACAATTGAAAAACCAACATTGTTTGAAGCACTAACCTGTCCATTTAAATTAGGCAGAAAATTACCTACGGCATCTGACTTATCAATGAGTGCATTTTCTAGGTCTAGCTCAAATTGCGCTATGGTAATATTGTTTTCTTCAGCATGTAAAATACACTCTTCAAGTGTCCACTTTTTTTGCTGGGCAATTAAAGTACCCACTGAAAATACCAGCAATAGCAATGTTAGTTTAAATTTCATCTTCTAATTTTTTGATTATTGATTTTGATTGATGTTTTTATTCTTCTGAATCTTCGCCCTCTTCATTTTCACCTTCCTCACCCTCTCCGCGTTTGATAGGTTCTGTTTTGTTCCATTGTTTAATCGCATCATCTTCAGTAACTCCTGAGAGTATTTCTACATTAATTCCGTCAGAAATACCAATTTCAATGTCTTTGCGTTCAAATTTTTGATCACCCGTAGCTACTTCAACATATGGTTTATTTGTTGTTTTATCATACTGTAGTAGTGCCTCTGGTAACACCAAAATACTGTCTTTCTCTTCTAATACAATTGAAGCGTTGGCGCTATAACCCGCACGAATAAAGATGTCGTCTTTTATTTCTACATCACCTTCAATCTTAAACTGAACCGCACCTGTTTCCTCAATTCCTTTAGGCGCAATAAACTTTAATTTGGCATCCAATTCTGCATCTTGAATAGCTCCCAAACTAATTTTAAGCGGAGTGCCAACTTTTAACTTCCCTACTTCACCTTCATCAACCTTACCTTCAAAAATCATTTTAGTTAAATCAGCAATAGTGGCAATGGTAGTACCATCATTAAAGTTATTACTCTGAATGACTTGATCACCCTCTTCAACAGGAATTTCTAATAATGTACCCGCCACAGTAGCTCTAATATTGGTATTAGCAGAAGCTGAACCACCTGCCGAGCCTTTTCTAATAATTTGATAATCAGCACGTGAGTTAGACAATTCTTGTTCCGCTTGATCTAATCTCAACTGAAGGTTATTAAAATCTTGGCTTGAGATGACTCCTTTATCAAAAATAGCTTTGTTGCGATCATATTCAATTTTGGTATTGCTCAATGCTATTTCAGCGTTTCTAACTCTACCCCTTGCCTGATTCAATGCTTGTTCATTAGGTACAATTTTGATTTTGGCAATTAAGTCTCCTGATTTTACTTTAGCTCCTTCTTCCAAATAAATTTTATCTATAATACCTGAAATTTGTGGTTTTATTTCAACCTCATCTTCAGGTACGACTTTTCCTGTCGCCACAGTTTTCTTTACAATATTTGAAATAAAAGGCTTTTGAGTTTCATAGGTTATTGCCCCTTTGCTATTTGATTTAATAAAAAATACTGCGGCACCCAGCATTCCTATTATCAATAGTGCAATCAATACATATTTTACTATTTTGTTCATTTTCTGTGTTTTTGTTTGTATAAATTGGTTTTTGTTATTCTTCTCTTAATGCATCAATGGGTCGAATACTAACCGCCCTTTGAGCGGGTATTAATCCTATTAAAATTCCTAATGCAACCATTAAAAATAGCGCTCCTAAAACATAGGATATGGGCACCGTGGGGTTTGTATATGGAAAATCGCCATCACTAAATGCGGCTCCAATGCCCCAAAGTGTTAGCGCCCCAAAGATGATTCCAATAATACCTGCTAAAAGTGTTAGCACCAATGCCTCAATAATAATTTGATTTCTCACTTCGCTGGGTGTTGCCCCAAGTGCACGCCTTACTCCTAATTCTTTAGTTCTTTCTTTCACTGAAATCAACAATATATTACCAATACCGATAACCCCTGCCACAATAGATGCTGTACCTACAATTAGAGACAAAAACGTTAGTCCATTTGAAAAACCAAAAATCTTTTTAAAAACTTCACCTAGGTTAAATGCACCTATACCTTTTTCATCAGTGGGGTCAACCTTGTGAATTCTTCTTAAAGTAGCCTTAATATCTTTTTCAACTTGAATTACATCAGCATCATCATAGGCCGCTATGGTAAACCAAGATACATTATCAGCTGTGTTGTAAATCTCGCGATATGTTGAAAACGGAATAAAAATATCACTATCATTATCAAAAGGACCACCACCAGCAAATTTATGAACGCCAACTACTTGAAAACTTACATCTTCAATAGCAAGGTAGCCCCCAATTACTTCTTCATCTTCATCAAATAATTCTTTCTGGGTGCGCTCACCTATAACGCATACTCTTCTTTCTTGTTCAATATCAGCATCATTAATAAACCTACCGCCATCATAAATCTTTTTTGGTGCTATTTGTGTGAATTCAGGATAATCGCCAAAAACCGAATAATTACCTGATTTGATACCTCTTTTTACAACCCCAGGTTCGCTGCCAAAAAAGCCTTTAACATTTCTTGGTGCTATGGCCATTATTTCAGGTATTTGTTGTCTTAACACATCAACATCTTTTAGTTTTAACTGAACCCTACGCCCTGTTTTATACCCCGCATAAGGTTTACTTGTTCTTGAAGAAAAAACAAACATACTGTTTCGCGCTATAGTTTCAAATTCTCTTTCAAACCCATTATTTAGGCCTTGAGAAGCACCTGACAACCCAATGTAGATATAGATACCAATAAAGACACCCAACATCGTCAAGAATGTGCGTAGCTTATTCTTGCTAATTGATTGAAAAATTTCACGCCATGTATCTCTATCAAATAATTGCCTCATCTTATTCGTCTCTTAAGGCCACAATGGGCTTGATTTTGGCCGCTTTTCTGGCAGGAATAAATGCTGCCATGGTACCGCAAATGATTAATAATATAGTTACAAAAACCGCCGTGCCAGAGTTAATGGATGGGTTGGTAATAAAGTAATCTTCTTCAAGGGTTTTACCCGCTATTACATTCAGCACCAAAATGCCCAAAAACATCCCGATAAAACCAAAAAGGGTAGTTATAAAAACTGATTCTAAAAGAATAGTACTTGTAATGATTCGTGGGGTTGCGCCCATAGCTTTACGAATACCTATTTCTTTAGTTCGCTCTTTAACCACAAAGACCATTATATTGCTTATACCTATAATTCCCGATATAATTACAACAAATGCAATTGCAGAAATTATAATTTTTAAAACACCTGCAAATTGTTGATTCTGTTTTAATTGATCAGCCACATTTTGAATAAAAATACCGCGCGGATCTTTAGGACTTACTTGTTTTTTATTACGAATAAATTCATCAAGTTGTCGTTGAAATCGCAGTGCGCCATCATAACCAATAGCTTCATTAAAAGCTAAAGTAATTTGACCTATTTTATCATTATCACCTTCTAATAATTGACGAGTAGTAAAGGGAATAAAAATATTACGTTCTTCATTATCGCCACCATCATCTTGAAAAACGCCTATAACTTTGAAGACACTACCTGATATGTCAATGAACTTACCTAAGGCATCATCTCCCTTAAAAATATCTTTTTCAACCATTCTACCTATTACGGCATACTTTGCTTTAGATCGAATATCACCGGCATTTATGTACCGACCTTTCATTATAATAGTTTTCTCAGCGAATTGCATACCTGGCCCTACCCCAATGTTACCATAATTATCAGATTTATCTTTATAGGTAACCACACTCGACCTTTGAATTCGCGGGGTTATGTATTCAACCATAGGACCGAATTCATTTAATATATCATCAAGATCGTCGTTTTCAAATACAATTTGTCTTTTTGCTTTATAACCGGCATAAGGTAAGCTGGTTGTAGATGGAAAAATTCTAAAAATATTGGTCGCATCATTACCAAAAAACTTCATGAATGTATTATTCAGACCATTACCCATACCAAAAAGGGTAACAAAAATGAAGATACCTAATGCCACAGTAAAGCCAGTCAAAAAAGTACGAAGCTTATTTTTTTGAATGGTTTCAAATATTTCTTTCCAAGTATCTCTACTGAACATACTGTGCGGCTCTAACTTGTTTTACTTTTTTATCTTCGATGATAACGCCATCTTTCAAATGAACTATGCGTTTACACATCTCTGCAATATCGGGTTCGTGTGTTACAATTAAAATAGTATTGCCTTGGTCATTAATTTTTTGAATCAAATCCATCACTTCATACGACGTTTTACTATCTAAGGCGCCTGTGGGCTCATCAGCCAACAATACTTTTGGTTCAGCAGCCATAGCTCTTGCAATGGCCACACGCTGTTTTTGACCCCCTGAAAGTTCACTTGGTAAATGGGTAGCCCATTCTTTGAGCCCCACTTGTTCTAAATATTTTAAGGCTTTTTCTTGTCGTTCTTTTCTTCCTACTCGTTGATAATACAATGGCAAAGCCACATTTTCCATGGCGTTTTTATAGTTGATTAAATTGAATGATTGAAATACAAAACCCAGAAATTTATTGCGATAATTCGCTGCTTTTGTTTCCGTTAGGTTGTCTATAGGAACATTATCAAGTGTATAGCTTCCTTCATCTAAAAGATCAAGCATACCTAAGATATTCAATAAGGTAGATTTACCTGAGCCCGAAGACCCCATAATAGCTACCAACTCTCCTTCTTCTACCGAAAAGTTAATTCCCTTTAATACATGAAGGGAATTATTTCCCATTTTATACGACTTGTGAAGATTTTGAATTTTAATCATGTTCTCGGTTCTGTTTTGTGGTTCTTTAAAGTTAAATCACAATTGCCAATAAGACCTCTAAATTGGTAAATTGTTACATTAATTCTTTAAAAATATTGTTAATTATTTTCATTTGACTCTTCGGGTTCAATTGCATTCCAAATTTTAATCTTTTCTTCTGTACCGATACCCGATTTAATCTCAACAAAAATTCCATCGCTTAGTCCTAATTCTATGTCTTTACGTTCAAATTCTTGATCAGCTGTTTCAACTTCTACAAATGGTTGTTTAGTCTCTTTGTCAAATTGAATCAAGGCTTCTTTAATAGCTAAAACACTATCAACTCTACCCAAAATAATTGATGCATTCGCACTTAAACCTGCCCTAATAAAAACAGAGTCTTGTTTTTGCATAGTGCCCTTTATTTCAAATTGTATAGCACCGTTTTCGGCAACCCCTTTTGGAGCTATATAATCTAATACAGCATCAAATACCCTATTTTCAATAGCCCCGACCGTAATTTCTAAAGGAAGATTCTCCCTTATCTTTCCTACCTCAGATTCATCAACCTTACCCTCAAAAATCATTTTTTCTACATCTGCAATGGCTGCAATTGTAGTGCCTTCATTAAAGGTATTACTTTCAATAACCTGATTACCCACCTCAACAGGTACGTCTAAAACCATACCGCTAACCGTCGCTCTAATTTGTGTGTTAGCTGAAGACCCTAAACCTCTGGTTGTTCCTGTTTTAACAATATCATATCTCTTATTTGCCGCACTATAACTTTGTTGCGCCTGATCAAAAGTTAATTTGGCGCGCTCTAAATCTACCTTTGAAACAACCCCCTTGCTAAAAAGATTTTGTTGTCTTTCATAATTTCGTTTTTGATCTTCAAGTGCAATTCTGGCTTCATCAATGGTATTCTTAGCATCATTTAAAGCATTCAAATTAGGCACTACTTTAATTCTACATAATAAATCGCCTGACTTAACATAATCTCCTCCTTCAACAAATATCTCTTCAATTACCCCAGAAATATTAGGCTTGATTAAAACCTCTTCAAGGGGTAAAATACTTCCGGTCGCTACTGTTTTCTTGACAATATTTCTTTTTTCTGTCTGTGCCGTTTCATATTGAACCGGATCCTCTGCATTCTTTTGATATAGGTAATACATCGCGCCTCCGAATAAAACGATGATTAGTATCAAAATAATTCTAGTTACTGACTTTTTCATTTTTTGATTAATTTATTTTGTTGTTGATTGATGATTACTATTCTGTTCTTAAAGCTTCAATTGGTCTCACCTTAATGGCACTATTTGCCGGAATAAAACCTGCTAAAAGTCCAGAAATTATTAAAATAGTTAATGCACTTAAAATGACCCCTATGCTGACACTCGGGTTCAAAAACATATCTACCGGACCCACTGAATCTAAAACTTTATTAATACCATAAATTGAAAGAGCTCCAAAAATAATACCCACCATACCTGAAATAATGGTCAGAAAAATAGATTCCATTAAAATTTGTATTCTAATTGACCAAGGGTCTTCACCTAATGCCCTTCGAATACCAATTTCTTTAGTACGCTCTTTAATGACAATAAGCATAATATTACTCACTCCAATAATGCCTGATAATAACACCAAAATGCCCACGAAATAAGCAATAAATTTTAAGGCACCGAAAAGACTTTCTACTCTTTGATATTCATTGTACAAATCAAAGTAGCCGATGGCTCTCTCATCATCAGGATGTACTTTTCTACTTTCTTTTACCACACTTATAATCTTTTCTTTTAATGTGGATATTGAGCTACCATTTCGAGCTGTTATGGCCATCCAACCCACATTATCAGATCTATTAAAGGCCTGTGAAAAAGTTGTAAAAGGCATAAATATAGCCCGTTCACTATTTTGACCTCCGCCATTATCTGATTTTTCTTTATAGGTGCCGACCACCATAAAATTAATGCCATTTATCTTCAAATACGTACCTAAAACATCTTCATCTTTTTCATACAAATCTTTACGGATACCATCGCCAATAACCACCACCTTTCGTCTTTTGGGCATATCATTATAATTCAAAAACCTACCCTTAGCAACATATATAGAGTTTTGATTGACAATTTCAGGGTAATCGCCAAATACTCGGTAATTTCCACTTTCAGTACCTCTAATTACATTATCACCTTCAGATTGCCCCATACTATTTCTGGGGGATACGATTTCTAATTCAGGAACCCCTCTTTTTAAAAGATCTACATCACCCAGTTTGAAATTAAAGTAGCGTCCTTCAGGAAGTCCTTGATAGGGCATTGAGGTCATCTCTGTCCACATAAACATGGTATTGGTGGCTACCCCATTAAAATCTTGTCGAATTCCGTTTTCAAGACCCTGGCCCGCAGCTAATAAAATGATTAGAATAAAAATACCCCACCCAACGCCAAATGCCGTGGCAACCGTTCTCCAGACATTACTTGAGAGCACTTCTAAAATTTCTTTCCAACGGTCTCTGCTGAACATAGTTATTCGTTAATCGTTATTCGTTATTCGTTATTCGTTATTCGTTATTCGTTATTCGTTATTGAACGAAGAAAATCTAAAGTAATAAACAAGTAAAATTCCCAACTATTTTCAATTCTAAAACCTACTCCTTGCCCCTCCGAGGAGGGGAATAGCCTGATTAAACTATACCGACATCTCTCCTATTTCTTGTCTCTTGTCTCTTGTCTAAATTTTGAAATCTAAAATCTCTTAAAAAAATCATTCTTCTTTTAAGGCCTCAATTACTTGAACTCGTACTGCTTTCCAAGCCGGGAAAAAACCAGCCAATGCGCCAGCCCCTATCAATAAAATTACAGTTGACAATGCCACTTTGAAATCAACTGACGGATTCAAAACATAATCTACTTCAATTTCGGGCCCAACTATTTCTAATAGCCCCATGCTAAATATGAGGCCTGAAAAACCAGCAATTGCGGTTACAAAAATCGCCTCGTGCATAATCATACCAATAATAGACCACGGTTGCGCACCCAATGCCTTGCGTATTCCAATCTCTCGTGTACGCTCTTTAACCACAATCAACATGATATTACTCACGCTAACTACCCCTGCAATTATTGTAAACAAACCCACTACCCAAAAGAAGATTTCAATCGCCGTACCCAAGGTGTAAAATCGTTTTGCCTCTTGAATAGGATTCCATAAACGAATAGCACGTTCATCTTCAGGAGCAACGTCATGGTATTGTTTTAAATAGGATAAAAGTTCTTTCGTGAATTCGTCATTCTTTTTGACTGTAGCTTCAAAATTTTCCATTTCAGGAAGCATATAGTTCAAATTATTCAACCTGTCTGCTCCATTAAAAGCGAGTTGTGCCGTGGTTATCGGAATAAAAACGCGCTCTTCTTCTCCTTCATTTTGACCATGTTCACCAAAGACACCCACTATCTTAAAACCAGCTCCAGAAATCATTAAATATTCACCCAAAGGCGAATCAAGATGCGAAAAAACTTCTCTTTTTATTTTATTACTGATGACAACTACTTTGGCATTTTCTTGCACATCAGTTTGATTGATGTACCTGCCTTCTGATAAGAACTCATTTTCAATAGTTTGTAAATTACCATTTGTACCCGCCACTTCATAAACCAGCAAATCATTATTATATACCATTTGTATACCTCTCGGAAAAAAGAGCATTGAAGCTTTTTCAATATCTTTTTCATTTGCTTTTGAAATGGTTTCGTAATTCTCATTTCGCAATTGAATACGCCTACCTGGGTTTAAACCCTTATATTCAATAGTAGTGCGGTTGGGCCAAACCCATATACTTGTTGCCGCATCTTCTTTAAATTCTGCATCAATACCATTTTGCATGCCTTGACCAAAACCCAATAAGATTACGAGAATAAAAATACCTGAAGCTACAGATAAGCCCGTGAGGAAAGTTCGTAATTTATTTTTACGGATGGTATCAAAGATTTCTTGCCACCTTTCGATGTCAAACATGCTGATTAGTTTTTGATGATTGATGTGTGCTAGTGGGGGAAAATAAGACGCACACTAATAAGACGACAAGTAAATCTTTTTGTTACAGTTCTTGTAATAAAAAAGCGTTAAAAAATTGTAGCATCCTATTTTTTAAACTTTTTGTAGATAATTAAGATCAAAGCACCAACCAAAATATAGGGTATTGCCATCAAATAAACGATACCGTTATTAATACCCTCAGCGGCTTGAACATCGCCACTACTTTCTAATGCAGCCCTACACATAGCGCATTGTGCTGAGGCAATCTGCGGTGTCGCAAAAAGAAAAATAATGATAAATAGTAATGTTCTTTTCATTAATGCAAATAGATTAAGTTACCCAAAATTAGTTCTGATAATACGGCGAAATCATCACATATACCACAACCCCGGTTATCGCCACATATAACCATATCGGAAAGGTAAATTTTGCCCATTTTCTATGCTTTTCAAACTTGCCTAAATACGCAAAAGAATAGGTTTTTAAAACTAACGGAATAATCACTATAGACAAAATAATATGTGTTATTAAGACAAAGTAATAGCCATATTTTATGTAACCTTCTCCTAAAAATTCTGTTGAATCAGATGTCATATGATAGGCAATATAAAACACTAAAAATAACAATGATAAGCCTATACACGTTGTCATTATATTTTTGTGCAATGTTATTTTTTTATTTTTAATGGCCCATACCGCTATGATGAGTAAAATAGCTGTGATACCATTTATAGTTGCATAAATGGGAGGTAAAAAACTTAAAGGTTCAACATTTGGTATTTTAACCCTAAACAATAAAGCCACTACCAAGGGCACCACAATAGAAACCACGGTAATTAGTGTATTAAATCTTTTCTCTTTCTGCACTTTAGTATCCACTTATTCTTCTAAAAGTTTTTTGATGTCTTCTTTTAAAATAGAAATCTGTTCTGTTTCGCCTTCTGAATTACTACCTCGAGTCTCTAAAATAGACCCACGATAATAGACAATTGGGTTACCGTAATTATCAACTCTAGAACGTATGAAGCCGTTTTTATCTATTAAAGCAAACAAACCTGAATGCTCAAAACCACCAGGTGCATCATCAACTTTTGCTGCGAAAATATTGAAACCCGAATTTGCCAAATCAAATATTTTTTCTTGATCGCCAGTCATTAAATTCCAATCTAAATCTATAATGCCATAACGCTCAGCATATTCTTTTAAAACACGTGGTGTATCAAACTCAGGAGTAATTGAAAAAGAAGCGATACCAAAATTACCTGATTCAGAAAATTCATTTTGAATGGCAACCAAATTTGTATTCATGACCGGGCAAATTGACGGACAAGTGGTGAAGAAAAACTCAGCTATAAATACTTTACCCTCGTAGTCTTTGTTGGTAACCACCAAACTATCTTGATTGATAAATTCAAAAGCAGGTACACGCCTTTTTTTACCGCTCAAGGTAACAAAGGCTAAATCACCTGAATTATCTTTTACATTCATTCTATCATTCTCAACAATAGCTCCTGATTTAATTCTGTCAATAATTCTAGGGATAAAAATGATACCAAAAATCAGAATTATTAAAGATACCCAAACGTATGTGTATTTATTTTTCATTTGCTTCTTTCTGATGTGTTCTTTTTTAACGCCAAGCGGTATTCTGCCAAAATTATTTTTACATCGTCTACCATCTTGTTATTCAAATCAGCAACTGAAGTAGCATCAAAACCATATTTAGTACCTTCTTGCTCATCTTCATCATCATCACGACCTCGAAGATTTCTTTCTTTATCAATAATAAAAACATAAGGGGTTGCCATAGTTTCGTCAAGTTTTAAATTCGTTTCTAAACTTTCAAAAAAGTATTCTATCTCTTTTATATTAGTATAAACGAATTTCCATTTTTGAATATCAGCAATGGCACTCAGTTCTTTTTTTAGTACTTCTACTTCCTCTTCTACGCCTTTTGGCACCACCATTACAAACTGAAAATCAGAGAACTCATAAAAGCGTTTATAAATCTTTTGATTGAGATTGAAGGCGTTTGCTTTTTTGTTGTTGATATCACTTCCTAAAAACCCTAAGATGGTTATTTTATCTTTCAGTTGAATACCATTAACTGCTGAAATTTCAGGTATATTTTTAGTCAAGGTTGGTAGTTTTCCAAAATTATATACCCCTGAAGCAAAGAAGATATACACCACGATAGGCAAAATAAATAAGGTTACTAAAACAAAGGTCTTTTTCATAGTTTTAGTACTAGTAAATTAGAATTCTAAACTAAGTAAATTTTAGTAAAATTGAACAAGTATTGATAAATATTCAGTATAAACAAAAATAAAAAAGACGGCTCATTTGCCGTCTTTTTATTCTGTTAATTCTTCGTTAGAAATTCCAAGTAACAAAACCGTTTTTGTATACTTCATAAACATAGTCAGCTTCTAGTAATAGAATCAAAACAAGATAGGCTACTAAGAATATTGGTGTCCAAACAATGGCTCTTCTTAAAGCGGACTTTTCATCACGTAGGTGCATGAAATCCCAAGCAATGTAATATGCTTTTACCAACGTCAGTATAATGAATATCCAGTTCAAATATTTCATCCCTAAAAAGTAACCGTTAGTTAACGATTCGGGCTTATAAATACCCAAAATCACTTCAACCGCCGTAACCAATGTTAAGAAAATAAGTACACCCCAAATTTTACTGGTGTTGGACTTGAATTTCAACAGGCCTCTAAAAATTTCTAATTTATGTTCGTGTGCCATTTTTAAAAAATATTTTCTGTTTTAAAAGATTCCACTTTCGTGGGAATGACTA
>CAZKQM010000067.1:0-15223 GCA_964554895.1 uncultured Maribacter sp.
CATTAATAGCATTAATAAGTATACCCCGGCCAATCGATACAGAAATTCACGAAGTTCCATTTCATTAAAGGAATTATCTTCGAAATAGGGTAAATTTAATATACCAATTGGTTTAAATTTATTATCATTTATGTAGGTATAAGATGCCTTGTACTTTTCGCCCGCCGTAGAATTCTCTTCTACGTAACGCCTTTCAGCACTGGCGTGTAGTTTATTCAATACTTCAGCATCTAAACAATTGGAAATAGAATCTTTTTCAAATTTTGGTCGTGAGCTTTTTATTAATTCTCCTTCCAAATCATAAATATTGAAATTCACATTTTGCACATCAGCAATTTCAAAAATCTCTTCCATGAAAATTAAACCTAAATTTTCAGTGGTCTGCGGATAGGTAGTTTCTTTAAGGGTATAATCAATACTTTGCTTGATTTGCGCCTCTTTTCGTTCTAATCTATTTTCATGATAATCATGTGATTGTTCACGATACTGATAAATAGTTACCCCCGCTATTAAAACAGAGGCTATCAGCACCAAAAGAATCATGTAGAAGAAGATTCGTGAACGAAGAGAAGATATTTTAAACAATAGCTTGGTGTTTAGTCTCAAAGATAGCAATTATGGCCTTGCCAAAAATTCCAAAAGTTGAAATTTCGATTTACAGATTTGAGTTTTTTGTACTTCTTAGATATCAAAAATCACACCACTTTTGAGTTCAAGTGCACGTTCAATAAGCGAGACGAAAATTATTTGTTCTTGATACTTAGACTTCAATTTTTCAGGCCTCAGGATTCTTATCGCGAATATTTTTGTAGAGTTTGATTCCCAACATTAAAATAATACCCAAAACCAGAATACCCACTACGCCATAAATCCAGTTAAAGGCATTTTTTAATATGACCAAAAAAACAATGGCGAAAAGCACTATCGTGGCTACTTCATTCCAGATACGCATATACCGTGAAGTATATTTTACCTCATCTTGCTGCAATTGTTTGAAAATTGAATGATTTCTAATGTGATAGAAAAACAAAAGAAATACAAAAGCCAGTTTTACATGCATCCAAGGTTGTTGTAACCAAGCAGGCATCAATACCAATAACCAAATGGCAAAAAGGGTACACAAAACTGCAGATGGCCAGGTAATAATATACCATAACCTTTTGGTCATCAGCTGTAATTGCTTCGTCAGAATTTCTTTTTCTGGTGAAGGTTTTTCTGAAGCTTCAATATGGTAAATAAAAAGCCTAGGAATATAAAATAAACCTGCAAACCAAGTAACCACAAAAATGAGGTGCAAGGCTTTTATGTAGTTGTAGTATTCCATTTTGGTTGATAGTTGTTTGTTGTCAGTTGATGGTAAAATTACATAATCGAACAACCATCAACCAACAACAAACAACTTAAATTCGAATCGCCCCAATACCGGCTTCCCATAATTTTTTATTGAAATCAGGAATGGCCGTTTTTATAAAAGTGTCTGCTTTACTTTTTAGAGTATTCCATTGGGCGTCAAGTTTTAATTTACGGTCTTTTGAGGGTTGGTTGACTCTAGGTATCGTACTATTAGTCGCATCAATCAAAAATAGATATTCTGCCGTGAACTTATTCGGAAAATTCTCTACATCATCATAGGCTTTTGATTTTCTTTGTATCATTTCATTATCCCACGCACCTAATTCATTCAGTAATTTCTCTCCTACTTCCTTTAAAGCCTTATTGTCTACATTTTTTAAAACGGAATTTATCTGGTTCTGTACACTATACAAATCATTTACGGTTTGATGCATCTCGTTCAAACGCTTTTCCATATCCGTCATAAAAGCATGATATTCGGCATATTGTTCGGTAGTGGTTTTATAGGTAGGCATGGCTATAATTTTTCCTTCCGTTGCTACTGACTCATTTCCTGCTGTTAAGCTTATGGTATAAATTCCAGGCGGCACTACATGACCTCCAAAACGTGATTCGATGTATGTATTTGGTATTCCTTTTAAAATGGGTGTTTTCATATCCCAAACAAAACGATTTAAACCTTTTTTCTTTGTTAATACTGGTGCAGGTCTTGGACCACCTCCGTTATGAGGAATATAGTCTGGATCCTTTTCCGAAGAAAAACTGCGAATCAATATTCCGTTCGCATCTTTAATTTCCATTGATAGCTTGGTATCATCTGAAACATCTGCTAATTCATAATATAAGACCAACCCATTCGCCGGATTGACGCCTGCTAAAACATTTGTGCCTTTGAATTTGTTTATGTTACCATTCATTGGGCTATACCATGAACCATTTAAGGCATCATTAGGCTGATAAAATTTCAAGCCTTTTTCTACAGGTTGATACTGACTCAAGAGTGAGAGATCATCTAAAATCCAAAAGGCTCTTCCTGAAGTGGCGACTATTAAATTTCCTTGATGTATTTTAATATCTGTAATGGGTGTTTTAGGAAGGTTCAATTGAAAGAGCTTCCAACTTTTTCCGCCGTTCCATGAAAGATATAGTCCTTTTTCTGTACCCGCGTACAACAAGTTTTTGCGTATCGGGTCTTCACGAACAACGCGTGTAAAAGCACCATAAGGAATTCCATTATTAATACTGGCCCATGTTTTGCCGTAGTCTGTACTTTTATAAATTGCCGGGGTATGATTATTGAATTTATACTTAGTTGTAGCAATATAAACCGTTGCTTTGTCATGTGGAGAAACCTCAATCGCATTGACCAAACTTTCACCTAATTTATTGGGCGTAATATTCTGCCAGCTTTCGCCATTGTCTTTGGTAATATGCACATAACCATCATCACTGCCTGTATAAAAAACACCTGCTTCATGGGTAGATTCAAGTACATAGGCAAGTGTTCCATAATTTTCTGCTCCTACCGCTTCATTTGTATATGGTCCGCCCCCATTGCCTTGTTTGGCATCAATATCACGGGTTAAATCAGGAGACATTTCTTCCCAAGTGACCCCCATATCGCGCGTACGCAATAGTAATTGTGCGCCATGGTAAAAAGTGTTTTCTTCATGCTGAGAGCGCAAAGTGGGCGCATTCCAATTATATAAATATTTCATATTTCTGGCTTCGCGACCCAAATACTGAATAGGGGCTGCCATCACTTGTGTTGATGCTTTTGACTCCATATCTAAAACATCAATAGTGCCCAAATAACTTCCACCCATTACATATCGCGGATTGTCTGGATCAAAAGCTAAAAAAGCACTTTCGCCACCAGCTGACGGACTAAAATCAGACATGGTAATACCTCCTCTACCCACTGACATATTCGCTATCATGGCCGAAGAATAATCTTGCTGCCCAGCATAAATGTTATACGGAAACTGATTGTCTGTATTAATACGATAAAACTGCCCAGTAGGCATATTCACTTGTGATGACCAGGTTTTACCAAAGTCAAAAGTAACAGCAGCACCGCCATCATTGGCAATAACCATATTCAAAGAGTTCTTCGGATTAATCCATAAATCGTGATAATCGCCATGGGTTCCTGTAATGCGTTCCCAGTTTTTTCCGCCGTCTAAAGAACGAAGCGCAGGAGCACTCAACACGTATACTATATCTTCATCATTGGGATCTGTAAAAACTTCAATATAATACCAGGCCCGTTGCACTAAACGGTTATCGCCACTGATCATATGCCAGCTTTTGCCGGCATTGTTAGACACAAAGAGTCCGCCCTTATCCTGGTTCGTATCACTTTCTATCAAGGCATAGACCTTATTTGAATTAGCGGGACTCACAGAAATCGCCATTTTTCCTTTCTCCTCAGGAAGTCCTTCTGTCATCTCGGTCCAAGTTTCGCCAGCATCAGTTGATTTGTAAAGTCCACTGCCTTCGCCACCACTGACTACCATATTAGGTTTACGCTGGTGTTCCCACATGGCCGCATACATAATTTCAGGGTAATTGGCATCTATAGAAAGTTCAGAACAACCGGTTAAATTATTTACAAAAAGGGTATTCTTCCAAGTCTTTCCGCCATCAGTTGATTTGTAAATTCCACGTTCTTTATTGGGCCCATACAATTGACCCTGTGCTGCCACATATATAATATCAGGGTTGGTAGGATGAATGATAATACGTGAAATATGTTGTGTTTTCTCAAGGCCCAAATGCTTCCAAGTTTTTCCGGCATCTGTCGATTTGTAAACGCCGTCTCCATAGGAAGTCATAACTCCTCTCGGAGCATGCTCGCCCATACCCACATAAACAATATTTGTATTATATGTAGAAACCGCTACTGCCCCTACAGAGCCCATTTCAAAATAGCCATCAGAAATATTATGCCAACGTTGCCCGGCGTCTTCTGTTTTCCAGAGACCGCCGCCCGTGGTACCCATGTAATAGGTCATGGGGTCGCCCACGACTCCAGACGCAGAAACCGAACGCCCTCCTCGAAACGGACCAATGTTTCGAAATTTCATGGGTTTAAAATACTCTTCAGCTGTTTGAGCGAAAGTTATTGTGGTGGTTAAAAGGGCTAGGATTAGGAGTTTTGGGTTTTTCATTTTTGGGTTTTTAGATTAGTTCATTTTTTTAGCGCTGTAGGCTTCTCGACTCCGCTCGACTTGACAGAATAACTACAATTTAAACATCTTCTTAGTGTAACTTCGAGCGGATTTGCGAACTTAGCTTGTTCCTAATACTTCTCGACTACGTTCGAAGTCACATTGTAATTAATTTACTCCTCCACAAACAAATAATTCAAATTCAATTCATTAAACGCCTTATTGAATTCTTTCAATTCTGAATCGAGCATGGCATCAAAAGCCTTTAATTGGGTTTCTATTTTACCTGTTAACTCTTTTTGAACCGCCAAATCTTGATCTGTAGGTGGAAAATCATCTAAACCTACCAAACTATTCAAATGCCCTAATTTATTGGTCAACCGAATAGGAAAATTCAAAGGATCTTGCCTGCTGCGATTTTTGGTTTGGTACAAAGCCTTTTCAATTTTACCAAATTCTTCCTTCATCTTTTTGGCCTTCTCTACCAAATCAGCCGTAGCTTGATTGTCTTTATATTGTTTAGTAAAGGCATCGAGTTGCGCATTGACTCCTCTTATCTTTTTAATAGAACCATGCGCCTTGTTGATGGTAGCATTTACGGCAGAAATAAAATCATGCTGTTTTTGCATATCAGCTACTGTAACCTCGGCTCTGGGATCAGAAATAATATTGAACTCTTGGCTTTGATTAGATCCGTTTACATTTAAATGCACTTTATATTTTCCTGGTACCGCTTTTGGCCCTGTAAAGTTTGCCCACCAAAAAATCATTCCTTTTAAGGTTTCTGCTTTTTCTCCTCTGGTATTCCAAACGTGGGTATTACCTCCTTTTTTGATTTTTAGCATTTCATCTTTTTCTTTGGATGTATTGCTAAAAGATGCCAATGTATCGCCGGCCATAGTAGTATACGTCAAGACAACTTTATCATCGTCATTTACATCTTTCAAATAAAAATGAGAAACTACTCCGTTGGGGTGGTTCATCCCTTCTGTTTTTGAAGGTTCACTAGCTGCTCTTCCTTTAGTTCTTAGCGCATCTTTAGGTGCATATAAAATAGCCCACACACTTTTCTTTGAAGCCTCTAATTGATGTAGCACTGTAAGATCGTCTAGAATCCACAAACTACGCCCTTGAGTGGCGACAATAAGGTTGTTTTCTTTTATGGCCAAATCAGTAATGGGCACGATAGGAAGATTCAATTGAAACGCACTCCAATTACTTCCATTATCAAAAGAAATATACATGCCTGTTTCTGTACCCGCATAAAGTAAGCCTTTTCTTTTCGGGTCTTCACGAACCACACGCGTAAAATGTTCAGAATTTATACCATTCGTTATTTTTGACCAGGTTTTACCATAATCTGTAGTTTTATAGAGGTAGGGTCTGAAGTCGCCCAGCTTATATCTAGTGCCTGCAACATAACAAGTTCCTTCATCAAAAGCGGAAGGCTCAATGCTGTTAATCATCATCCATTCGGGCATTCCTGATGGGGTTACATTTGACCAATTTGCTCCACCATCTTGTGAAACATGAACCAACCCATCATCACTTCCTACCCAAAGCAGCCCCTCTTTCAACGGACTCTCATTTGCCGCGAAAATGGTACAGTAATATTCTACGCCTGTATTATCTTGAGTAATAGGTCCACCACTAGATACCAATTTTTCGGGGTCATTTCTTGTTAAATCTTCAGAAAGTATATCCCAACTTTGCCCTTCATTCATGCTCATATGCACATGCTGCGAAAAGGTGTATAATTTCTTTGGGTTGTGTTTGCTAAACATGATTGGAAAATTCCATTGAAAACGATATTTCATTCCCTCGGCACCATAACCCATTGGATTATCTGGCCATACGTTAATACCTCTTACGGTTCCTGTTTTGTGATTCACACGGGTTAAAAATCCGCCATAGCTACCCCCATAAACAATGTCGTTATTAGAGGGGTCAATAGCAATATGCGCTGATTCGCCACCAGCCGTGGGTTCCCAATCATTTTCGCTTATACTACCCCCATCTGAACGGTGGTTTACCCGTAAAGTAGAATTGTCTTGTTGTGCCACATAAATACGGTAAGGCGTAGCATTATCAGTAGTTACACGATAATATTGTGCTGTGGGTTGGTTGTAATACGTACTCCAAGTTTCGCCCCCATCATAACTCACTTGCGCACCCCCATCATCGCCAATAATCATGCGTTTTGAATTTTCAGGTGCTATCCATAAATCATGATGGTCTCCATGAGGTGCATTGAAGGTATTGAAACTTTTACCCCCGTCAGTTGATTTGTGATAGCGTACATTCAACACATACACGGCATCTTCATCTTCGGTATCAGCATACACACGAGTATAGTACCAAGCTCGCTGTCGTAGATTTCGCTCGCCATTAATCATCGTCCAATTTTTACCGCCATCTTCAGAGCGGTAGAGTCCGCCTTTTTCTTTGTTCTCCACTATCGCCCAAACACGTTCTGAATTTTTCGGAGAAACGGTTACCCCGATAATTCCCAAAGTATCTTTTGGGAAGCCTTCATTTTTTGAAATCTCCTTCCAAGTTTCGCCACTATCAGTACTCTTCCAAAGGGCAGAACCATCGCCTCCACTACTCAAACTATAAGGAGTTCGTTTGGCACGCCACGAAGAAGCATATAAAATTCTAGGATTATTCGGATCTAAAGTCAAATCCACAAAACCCGATTGGCTATTGACAAAAAGCTTCTTGCTCCATGTTTTACCGCCATCAGTGCTTTTATAAATACCACGGTCTTGAGTAGGTTTATAGATATTACCGAGCACGGCTGCATAAACAATATTTGAATTGGTAGGATGTACACGGATTCGCGGTACATGACGACTATTTTTTAGTCCGGCAGAAATCCATGTTTTGCCACCATTTTCTGTTTTCCAAATGCCGTAACCTGAGGAAACATTACCTCTTAGGGTTTTTTCGCCCCCGCCCACATAAATGACATTGGGGTCGCTTTTTGATACCTCAACGGCACCAATACTACCGCCGAAATAACCATCTGAAATATTCTCCCAAGAGCGACCACCATCTAAGGTTTTCCAGACACCTCCGCCTGTGGTTCCCATATAAAAAAGGTTGGGTTCATTGGGTACGCCCGTTACAGCAGCCGAACGCCCACCACGATGCGGACCGATAGAACGATACTGCATGCTTGAATAGAGTTCTTCAGCAAAGGCTATTTTTACCGGTTGTACTTTTTTTCGTCTTTGTGCTTCTGCGTTAAATGGTATGCATAAAAGCGCGACTACAACTAGCCCTAAAAAGTGGATACGAGTTTTCATTTTCGAGTTCTTTTTAAAAAAATCTGTCATTTCGAGCGGCGTCGAGAAAAGATTTTTTGAGTGGTTTAATTAGTATCTCTAAATGTAGTGAAATGGGGAATAGTAAAAAAATGCTTGGCTTTGGAAAATAGTATGTGAGAAAGAAACCTGTTTAAAGGAAATAATCACTCCTCCAACAACCCATCCAAAACCCCCCTTACCTTTTCACTATTCCAATCAGCCGCACCGGTTTCTTTGATAATTATTTTACCCGTTTTATCAATCACATAGTTCGTAGGAATACTGCGACTATTTAGTTCTTGTGGCGGTATCATTTGTGCTATAAAAATAGGTAGGTTGTAGTTTTTATCTGCCACAAATTTTTGAACAACTTTTGGGTCTTCGTTTGTGATTAGTAGATAATTCATTTCGTCGCCGTACTCATGATATAATTTTTCAATACTTGGTAGTTCAGCAATACAGGGCGGACACCAAGTAGCCCAATAGCTAATGAAAGTAACTTTACCTTCTCCAATTTTGAATGAAAGCTGCTTACCCTCTAAATCAGACACGAGATAGATAAAGGGTTCTAGTTGTCTTTGTTCTTTTTCATTTTCGATGGAGGGCGACCAGACTAGAATTTTTAATTTATTTACAGCAACTTGAATAGGGGTTCTGGTTTGGGGTATAATCAGAAAAACTAGAACTATTGCAAATAAAATATTACTCAGAGAAAGGGGTGTCTTTTTCATTTTGCAAAGTAATGGAATCTTTTCATCTTCTTTGCGTTTTAAACACACATCACAGAGTTAAAATTTGCGTTATGAATTCAAATTAAAGGCCTATTGTTCAAATCACTTTATGTTCAAGAGAATCTTTAATTTTTTTCTTTTATAATCTGTAAAACTCGATCTAACTCGGTGTCAATATCATTCAAAAAATCTTCGACCGTGGGCACAACATAAACATCTGGTTTAACGCCATAACCATCGGGTTTTTGTTGATGAGGGGTTCCTATATTCATCATACCAAAACTATAATTCAATTTACTGTTTGGTAACATAATTAACTTATTTTGACCAGCAACCGTGCTGTTATACCCACCACCTGTTTCTTCTCCTATAAACATGGCTCGTTGAGTAGCATGCAACTTTGATGATAGTATAGAAGAGGCAGAAAATGACCCGCCATCAATTAACACATAAATCTCGCCTTTAAACCGCAAGACATTCGGAGTTTTCATTTTTGATTGCCTAAAACGGTAGTATAATTGTCCGTCTTTCTTAGAGGTATGCCATAAATTATCAGCTGCGAAAAATGGGAATATCAACGTTTGACCGATTATAGATAACGGATTTGAATTCTTATTATAAAAGTTTTTAGTAAAAGGCAATCTTGTTTTTACCTCAGCAGGTTTTACAAAAAAATAATCTTCATTTGCCAAATAAGCATAAAAATCAGCTACTTGATTCAAACTACCACCCGGATTGCCTCGTAAATCTAATATCAGATGTTTCGATTTTGCCGAATCTAATTTTGTGAAGGTCTCTTTTAAAAAATCTTTAATTGGACCAAACCGCCAGCGTCTAATTTTCATAAAACCAATTTGCGCAGCACTATCAATAAATCTAAAACTTCTTGTATAGTGGTCTTTATTTTTTATATATCCGTAATCACGATTATGCTTTTTTAAAATTTTTCGTTTCGCTTTTTCTTCCTTTTTTTCATGTGCTGATTTTTTAATTGGAGTTTTCTTTTTTTTCAATTGCTTAGTGGTATCAATCTTCGCTTTTTTGAAGCCTGTACTATCTTTTAAATAGCGTTTAAACTGCTTGACAAAAACTGAATCGCCTTGCTTTAAAATTAGTTTGATACTATCTCTATAACTAACATGTTTGGCGTAATAGGCAGTAAAATTTTTTCCTATATGCCTGTTTTGAAAGGTGGTATTATAACCATCAGAAGAAAAGGTATTTCGATATTTGGCAAAGAATTCAGGAACCGTTTCTGTTCCTATAGCAATTACTTGACTTTTTAATAATACTGAATCTTTAGGTCCTGTTCTGGTAATATAAAGTCCGTCTTCAATAAACTTAGTGCCTAATTCAAAGAAATCAAGTTTTGTCTTTGAAATAGATTTTCGCTCTTTCTTTGTAAATTTTCTTTTTGGGAAACTAGCTGAAATATGACCTTGACGAATTTCAGAAACAACAGGCGCTAATTGAAAATAAAAAGCTTTTGCATCTAAAGGGGTAGAAATACTAGTTTTTAAACTATCAAATTTACGGTCAAGTTCAACCTTCGAAATATATTGATACAAGTTTGGGTGTAGTTGTTGTATTTTTTGATAGGTATAATCAACATCTTGTTTAAGCTGTTCGGGGGTATAGAGCTTGCCTAGACTTGCATTATGTTTTTTTACACTTCCACATGAATTTAGCAGAACTATTAAAATTACGAATACTATATTTTTATACATTATGCCCCTAGTTTAGATTTTTTTAGAACCACTTTTCATGCCATAAGATAGCGAATCTCAAAAAAAATACTTGTCTTGCTACCACCCCTTTCATCAAAAAGCTGAATCTCCAAGCCTTTCCGCCTAATACTACTAAGAAGGAAATACTTTAATGTAATAGTTGTGTTAAAAGAAATTATGAAAAAATGGTCTTTACCTTCTCAAACCTGATTTCATCAAAAGACCCAATTACCTTATCCGCCAACCCATAGTCCTGATTTTTTGAATGAAGACTTTGATATGCCACACAATAAATACCCGCTTCATGCGCGGCTTTAATCCCATTGGTGGAGTCTTCAATAACAAGGCACTCAGAAGTCTCAAAACCGGAAGCTTCAGCTGCCTTTAGAAATATTTCAGGATGTGGCTTTGAAGCTTGTAAATCAGCTCCGCTGAGTTTGGCTTTAAAATATTGGTCTAGCTCAAAGCGATAAAAAACATTGTCTATCGTTAACATTGATGCGGAACTGGCTAAAATTAATGTGAGTCCGTTTTTATGGTAATCTTTGATGATATCTAAAACGCCATCAATCAATTTTAGATCTGGGTCACTAAAAAATAATTCTTTGAAAATGCGGCGTTTGATTTGTACTAAGCTTTGAGGTTTTTGCAAGAGCTTGAAATTGTCTACAATCTGCTGGCAAACATGAAAGGTCGACTGACCGGTAAAGCTCTCATAAAGTGTATTTGAAACTTCGACGTTTACTTCTTTAAACATGCCATAATAGGCTTTACGGTGCAAGGGTTCTGAGTCGATGATGACCCCATCCATATCAAATAAAACGGCTTTGAGCATTAGAATTTTTTGGTAAGGATAAAGGTACATAATACCTTTTGAATGAAGTGCGAGATGAAGCATTCAATAATTACTATTCTTTTTCCTTTTTGACATGATTTCATCGCTGTAGCTGGCCCCTATTTCCAAATGCAAATCATTGCATTTCTCATACGGTCCTATTCTGCGGAGAAGGAAATACCAAGAATTTAGATCTGTAAGATGTAAAGAATATTTTCGTCAGGTATTCGGCCTATTTTTCGTTTTGATATTAATCAAGGAGTTTTCACTATTGCGGATGGAAGGCGTCCAAAGAGCATTCCGCAATGCGGAAGCGGTCTGGACGCTGTGGCTGTGGAAAATCCGTAGATTTCGAGAAAGGAAAAATCAGCCTAGATTTTTTTGGATACTTTTTTCATCAATGGAAAAAAGTATTGCAGATTTTTTGAATGAAGTGCGAGATGAAGCATTCAATAATTACTATTCTTTTTCCTTTTTGACATGATTTCATCGCTGTAGCTGGCCCCTATTTCCAAATGCAAATCATTGCATTTCTCATACGGTCCTATTCTGCGGAGAAGGAAATACCAAGAATTTAGATCAGTAGGATGTAAAGAATATTTTCGTCAGGTATTCGGCCTATTTTTCGTTTTGATGGTAATCAAGATTTTGTCGAAGACAAAACTTCCTATAACAGCTTCTTGGTTTTTTGCTCCGTTTTGTATCAAGACAAAATGAAGAGAAAGAAAAAGTAGTGTCTATAACTAAACTGGTAAAGAACCATCCGCCTGCCAAGTATTTACCCATTTTGCCATCAAACCTACCCAAGCATCGCTATCATTTAGGCAGGCAATGTGTTTATAATGCTCGCCACCGGCTTCTTCATATTGCTCTTTGCCTTCCATAGCAATTTCTTCAAGGGTTTCTAAACAATCAGAAACAAAGGCTGCGGTTACTACTGCCAATTTCTTTTTGCCCTCTTTAGCCAAACGCTCAAACTCGTAATCTGTATACGGCTTTAACCAGGGATCACCCGCTAATCGCGATTGAAATGAGGTGCTAATTTTTTCTTCTGATAAGCCCAAATAGTTTTTAACCAATTCAGTAGTTTCATATACTTGGTGTCTGTAGCAACTATTATGTGCTACAGAGTTTATACTACAACAACTTCCATCAATTTTACAATGAAATTTGGTAGGGTCGCTTTTACGAATATGACGTTCAGGTATACCGTGATATGAAAATAAAATATGATCGTACTCAAAATCTTTCAAGCCTTCAGCGATACTATCTGATAGAACTTTTATATACTCTGAACTCTTATAAAAAGCGGGTAAAGTGGTAATTTTCATTTCAGGAAATGAGGCTTCTTTAACCTGCATTGTTTTAACCACCACGGTTTCATATGATGACATAGCATAGTGCGGATATAAAGGCACCAGCAATACATCATCTACCCCCTTTTCTTTAAGTTCTTTAAGGGCTTTTTCAATTGACATACTTCCGTAGCGCATACCAAGTGCAACGGTCATATCTGTTTGCTTTCTGACTTTTGCCGTAAAACGCTCTGAGATGACAACTAGAGGCGAACCTTCATCCCACCAAATCTTAGCATAGGCTTCAGCTGATTTTTTAGGCCGAGTTTGCAAAATAATGCCCCGCACCAAAATATTACGCAAAATTTTATTGACGTCAATAACCCGCTCATCCATCAAAAACTCATCTAAATAAGGCTTGACATCTTTTGCTGTAGGACTATCAGGCGAGCCCAAATTAACTAGTAAAACACCCTTCATAAAAACAACGTATTACATTCCTTGAAAACAGGAATTTTTTTAAATTCGACCTTCAATTTCACTTAAGATAAATTTTGGTATGAATCATTTCTTTTCAAAATGCAAAAATAAGTTATGTACTCTTAACTTAGCAAAGTGATATGAATTTGTTTTCTGATAGCATTATAAAGGATATTAATTTAAGGCAGATTAATTTGTAATTTTACAATAAATAAAACCCATGAGTTTGCGTCTATTTATCATCTTGTTTGTGCTTTTTAATGGGATGCTTTTTGGGCAAAAAATAAGCTGTTCTGAAAAAGACAAACAGGCGTTTGAAGACAAAACAATTGCTATTGATGGGTTACTAGAAAATAACTTTGGTAAGACCATTGTAGCCGTCGGGAAGACTTTTTTAGGCATTCCCTATGTGGCCAAAACATTAGAGGTAGGTACAACAGAATCTTTAGTTATTAATTTACAAGGCTTAGATTGTACCACCTATATCGAAAATGTATGGGCTTTTAGCCACCTTCTGAAGGACGGAAAAACCGATTTTAGAGATTTTACCAAGGCACTAGAAACCATTCGGTATAAAAATGGAGAGCTCAATGGCTATGCCTCGCGTTTACACTATTTTTCAGAATGGATTGCTAACAACGAGCAAAAGAATTTAGTTAAAGATATTACCGCAGAAATTGGTGGGCGCGAAACTATGAAGGAGATTAATTTTATGAGTACGCATCGTGAATTGTATCCGTTTTTAAAAGAGGATACTCATTTTGAAAAAATCAAAGCTTCAGAAGCGTATTTAAATAAGCAGCCCTTATGTATTTTACCTCAAGATGAAATTGAAAAAAATGAACATTTAATTCAAACCGGAGATATCATTGCACTAACCACATCTATTAAAGGATTAGATATTACGCACACTGGTATTGCTACTCGTGAAAAAGATGGTCGCATTCATTTATTACATGCCTCTACTTCTTCAAACCAAGTTGAAGTGACCACCTTACCATTAGCAGAGTATATCAAGAAAATTAAAAATAATACCGGTATTATGGTCGCTAGACCTTTATGAAATTAAATGTGCCAAGGCGGATTTTTTCTATTCTCGCCTCCGTAAAATAAAATAATTTGATTGCCGTCTAAATCACGTAATCTTGCCTCTCGCCACAACCATCTTTTATCAGTTGGTAGTTCATCAAAAGCAATTCCGTTTTCCTTCAAAAGGGCTACTCGTGCGTCTAAATTTTCGCATTCAAAATAAACATAAATTCCGTCTCCACTTGGTTTTTCATTTACCTGATGAATTGAAAAGGTAGCATCGCCCTGTGGGCATTCAAAACGAGCGTAATGTGGTAGTGATTTCACAATTAAATGAAGCCCCAGTTTCTCATAAAAAGCAATGGCCTTTTCTACATTTACTGAAGGCACAGTAATTTGATTCAGATTCATTTTGATGGTTATGAATTTAGGGTACCCATTAAATATTTCTTTGGCGTAATGCCATATTTTTTCTTGAACGCGCTTATGAAATGACTTGCCGTACTATAGCCTACTTTTAAGCCTACCTCATTGACGTTATGTTTTCCAGTTTCAAGCATTTTACGAGCGAATTCCATTTTATAATCAAACAGAAAACTATATACCGTATCGCCATAAATTTGTTTAAATCCTTCTTTCAATTTTTTTAAGGATAAGCCTATTTCAGTTGACAACTCCAGTAAACTAGGCGGTTCGGCCATTCTTGAAATGATAATTTCTTTAGCTTGTTTTATTTTTCGAACATTTTCTTCATCAACTAGAAACGGACATTGTTCAACATCTGCCTCCGAACCCTTATTGAAATACAATGCAATCAGTTCATACACCTTGCCTTTGATATATAAAGCCTTTAAAGAAGGATGTAGGTTATAACTCATCATTTGACTGAGTATTATAGCTAGTGCCGGACTAAAACCCTCTTGAGTATAATACTTTTTGTCTTTGTTCTCTTCATTTAAAAAGGGAATTTGATGTGCTTCACGTGAAAACAATGAATGAAATTTTTGAATGGTCATAACCACACTAACCAACCAAGTTTTCGAATTCAAATGCACATTTAGAGGCAGGTCTAATTGCGTATTGTACAACAAAAGAGAATTCTCTTCAGCAAGATCTAAGGCATAGTTTCCGTCATTAAAAACAAACTTGGCCTGCCCTTTAAAACAAAAATGAAACTGAATAAAAGAACTGCTAATTTTACGCGTAACTTGTTGAATTTCAGAAGAATCATTCTGTATTTTAAGTACATAAAACCCTTCTTCAATTAATACTTCATCAAATGACCCTAC
>CAZKQM010000068.1:0-15159 GCA_964554895.1 uncultured Maribacter sp.
AAGTAATTCGAAGCAAAAAATCTCTTTAATTTACTGCTTCAAATCTATTTCAAAAAAGAGGTAAATTCTTACATTTGTACTCCATATTAATAATACATTAATAAAATTTCAACGTATACCTTTTTACTATTTGTTTTTTAAGTAGATATACTATTCTCTTTCCCCATGAATAATGAAACAAAAAAATTACAAAAAAACTTACTAGATCAAATAGTTGTTTTATCTACTATATATATGTGGATTGACTTTCTTATGGTTAGCATAAGATATTATTCTGTTGAAATAGCTTCCTTTTTTATAATTAAAGGTGCTCTTGCATTTTTTCTTTTGTGTTTTACATTATTTGGTAAAAAAATCAGTTTTCATCCTAAAATAGATTTTTTAGCCATGATACTATTAAGCACCTCATTAATAGAGATTTGGCATACATCATTTAATGGCTTTAATATATTTTTTGTCGCCATTTTTCCTTTATTAGCCTTGCTCATAACGCAAAAGCAAGCTATTTGGGTGGCTTTAGTCATTTGTTTAATTTTCAGCGGTTTAGGTATTTGCTATGCTTACGGTTATCTAGTACCATCACCAGAATTAAATAAACTCAACAAAGATCCCTTTCGCTGGTTAACCATATTAATTTCTATAATAGCACTAAGTTATGTGGTCATTAATTCGTTTCAAAAATTCTACTTTAATTTAAATAAGCATTTTGAAGAAGAAGGTCTTGCCGAAAAAAAATACAAGATACTTTTTGCCAATGCCAACCATGCAATTTTTCTATTATCAGAGGGTATGTTCTTTGACGCCAATGCATATGCCTGCGAGCTTTTTAAATATAAACATGAAGATTTGATAGGTAAAAGTCTCTTCGAAGTTAGTCCTGCCTTTCAACCCAATGGCATGTCAAGTTCGCTATTAGCACAACAGAAATTAAATTTAGCTAATGAAGGAAAACCTCAAAAATTTGAATTTCAGCATCTTAACGCTGACGGTAAGGTTATCGATTGCATAATAAGTTTACATAGAGTTGAACTTCAAAATCAGACTTATCAACAAGCATTTTTAACCGATATTTCAAACGAAAAAAAGAAAGAAAGAGAAAGAAAAGTAGCACAAACAAAATATAAAATGCTTTTTGAAAAAGCTAATATTGGTATTATGTTACTATCAGAGAACAGAAGGTTTATTAATGTTAATCAAGAAGCTGCTAATTATTTTAAACTTAAACCAAATGAAATTATAGGGCAAAGTCCTGCTATACTGAGTCCAAAAAGGCAAGAAGATGGTTCATATTCTGAGGTTAGTGCATCTAATTACATAACGCTTGCCTTTGAAGGAAAGCCGCAACAATTTGAATGGCAACATCTAGATTCTGAGGGTTCAACTTTTGACTGTATTGTGTCTCTGCATAATATTACATTTGAAAACAATTCATATTTGCAAGCCATTATTACTGACGTAACTAAAGAAAAAAGTAGCGAAAAAGAACTTCATGAATACAAAAATCACCTTGAAGATTTAATAAAAACTAGAACCCTTGAATTAGAAGATAAATCGCAACTCGTTGAGAAACAAAATAACAAACTTCAAAAGACATTAAAGCGATTACAAAAAATGCAATCGCAACTTGTACAGGCAGAAAAAATGGCCTCATTAGGCGTTTTAACAGCAGGCATTTCCCATGAAATAAATAATCCGCTGCAATATTTGTTTGGAATACATAAAGGATTTGAAATGTATTTTGAAAAATATAAAAGCCATGATAAAGAAACGACCGATAAACTCTTAGAAAGTACTGATACTGCCATTAACAGAATAGCGTCAATTGTTAGAGGATTAAATCAATTTAGCCGAGAAAATGACAACTTAAATGAAGATTGTGACCTACATGCTATTCTAAATAATTGCCTTAGCATGTTACGTAATCAATACAAAAATCAAATTCGTATTGACACCAAATACCTTGATCAAGCCATTATTATTAAAGGTAATGTTGGCAAGCTTCATCAAGTCTTTACAAATATTCTATCAAATGCCATACAAGCAATTGAAAAGCAAGGTATAATTGCTATTTCAACAAGCCTTAATAAATCAAATGCTCAAATTACAATTATTGACAACGGATGCGGTATTGATGAAGAGCACTTATTAAAAATTACAGACCCCTTTTACTCTACCAAAAACCCGGGAAAAGGAACAGGATTAGGACTTTCTATAAGCTATTCAATAGTACAAAGTCACAAAGGAAGCTTACAATTCAAATCAACCCCTCATATCGGTACTGAAGTACAAATTAAATTTCCCCTAAATTAAAATTAAATGAACTCAAAAAAACAAATTCTTTATGTTGAAGACGAAGAGATAAACAAATTTTTATTCAAAAACTATTTCAAAAACAAATATGACGTATTTATAGCCTGTTTAGGTAAGGATGGACTTGATATTTTGGATCAGCAACCTGAAATTTCCGTTGTGATTTCAGATTTTAAAATGCCTTTGATGGATGGAGTTGATTTCATTAAAAAAGCAAAAGAAAAGTACCCCGATAAAAAGTACTATATCCTTACAGGATATGAAATGACCGACAAAATACTAGAAGCCCTTGAGTCTGGCTTAATCCTTAAAAAATTTACCAAACCAATTAAATACGAAATCTTAGAAAAAGAAATAAATCAAAAGCCATCAAAAACCCCTGATTTATAATGATAAAACATAGCAACTTTACCGCTCAATAAAATTGACGTTTAAAAAACAGAATTAGCAATAGCTTTGATATTATCTGATTTACCCATTGAATAATAGTGTAAAACGGGTACCCCGGCTTTCTTTAATTCTTTTGATTGCTGTATAGCCCATTCAACACCTACCTGGCGAACCGCTTTATTGTTTTCACAATTATCAACGGCATCAATTAATTCTTGAGGCATGTCAATTCTAAATACCTGTGGCAACAATTGTAAATGCCGCTTGACAGCTATTGGCTTTATTCCAGGAATGATAGGCACATTAATACCTATATCTTTCGCCGCCTCTACAAACTCAAAATATTTTTGATTGTCAAAAAACATTTGAGTTACCACATAATCAGCACCGGCATCTACCTTTTCTTTAAGTCTTTTCAAATCTGATTTTAGAGATGGGGCTTCTAAATGTTTTTCAGGATAACCCGCAACTCCTATACAAAAATCAGCACATTCATCAGTTTCAATAACCTCATGAAGATATTGACCACAATTCAAATTTTGAATCTGCTCTACAAGATTTATCGCATACGGATGCCCTCCTTTTGTAGCTTCAAAATACTTCTCTTCACGCATGGCATCACCACGTAAAGCCATTACATTTTGTATGCCTAGATAATGACAATCAACTAACAAATATTCTGTTTCTTCTTTTGTAAATCCGCCACACAAAACATGCGGTACGGTATCAACATCATACTTATGCTTTATAGATGCACAAATACCCACAGTACCAGGGCGCATGCGCGTCAATTTCTTATCTAAAAGGCCTGAACGATCAATATAAACATATTCCTCACGCGATGTGGTTACATCAATAAAAGGTGGATTAAACTCCATCAACGGATCAATATTATTATATATCTCTTGAATACTTCGCCCTTTTACTGGCGGTATAATTTCAAAGGAAAACAAGGTTTCTCCTTTTGCTTTTTTAATGTGGTCTGTTACTTTCATAGGCCTCTCCCCAACCCTCTCAAAAGTAGAGGGAGCTTTTTACGGGTATTTTAATTATTATTCAAACTATTTTTTCAAGAATTTCTATTTACCAAAATTGCTTTTTCACAACGATGTATTCCCTCGTTGGGGGCTAGGGGTCTTCAACAATATTTGGAGCCAACCATTTTGTGGCTTCTTCAACAGACATCCCTTTTCTATTTGCGAAATCAGCGACCTGATCTTCTTTTATTTTACCTAATCCAAAATACTTCGCCTCAGCATTGCCAAAATAATATCCTGAAACTGATGCCGCAGGCCACATGGCCAAACTATCTGTTAACTGTACGCCAATGTTTTCCTCGACTTGTAAAATTTGCCAAATGGTTAGTTTTTCTAAATGATCCGGACAAGCAGGATACCCTGGCGCAGGACGAATTCCTTTATATGATTCTTTAATTAATTGCTCATTACTTAAATCTTCATTAGCAGCGTATCCCCAATGTTTCATTCGCACTTCTTTGTGCAAGTATTCTGCAAAAGCTTCTGCCAAACGATCGGCTAGAGCCTTGATCATAATCGAGCTATAATCGTCTAAATCTTTTTCATATTCAGTAGCCAATTCTGCCGTGCCAAAACCTGTTGAAACACAGAAACAGCCCATATAATCTTGTATGCCACTTTCTTTTGGGGCCACAAAATCTGCCAAGGCATAATCAGGCACACCTTCTCGGCGTTGCAATTGTTGGCGTAGGGTTCTAAAAAAAGCCCCCTCTAAATCTCCCCCCAAGGGGGAGACTTTAATATCATCATCATTTGTACTATTTGCTGGGAATAAGCCAAAAATGGCTTTGGCCTTCAATTTCTTTTCAGCAACAACTTCATTCAACATTTTTTGAGCATCAGCAAATAAATCTGTTGCTTGTTTACCTACTACATTATCTGTCAATATATCAGGATATTTACCATGAAGCTCCCAACTTCTGAAAAAGGGAGTCCAGTCAATAAACGGAAGTAATTTTTCTAAATCAAAATCTTCAATAATTTGAATTCCTAAATGATTGGGTTTTACAATGTCTGCAGTTTTCCAATCAATTTGAAACTTATTAACTCTCGCCTTTTCTATTGATTTGTATTCTTTCTTTTTGGTACGGGCTAAAAACTTATCTCTAAAAACATCATAATCTTCTTTGATGCTTTTCTTATAGTTTTCTGAGGTCTCTTTTTGTAATAAATCGCCCACTACTGTTACCGCTCGTGAGGCATCATTAACATGCACCACTGCTTGACTATACTGCGGGTCAATTTTCACGGCCGTATGGGCTTTACTAGTAGTTGCCCCGCCAATCAATAAAGGAACGGTAAAGTTTTTACGCTCCATTTCTTTGGCTAAATGCACCATTTCATCTAATGAAGGTGTTATTAAACCACTCAAACCAATAACATCAACTTTTTCTTCTATGGCCGTCTGTATAATTTTTTCTGGAGGCACCATAACTCCTAAATCAACAATTTCATAATTGTTGCACGCTAAAACAACACTTACAATGTTTTTACCAATATCATGTACGTCTCCTTTTACCGTTGCCATTAGTATTTTACCAGCTCCAGCCCCCCCCGCTCCCAAAGGGGGAGCTTTCAAAATTGCGTGTATTTTTTCTAGAATCTCTTCTAAGTTTCCTAATACTTCATCATTGGAAAAACGGATTAACCGGTACCCTTCATTTTCTAACCACGCTATTCGCTCAGCATCACTAGTTTTGTTTTCTGGAAGCTGATGAATCAACCCATCAACTTCAATGATTAAATTCTCTTTCAAACAGATAAAATCTGTAATAAACGTACCTATAATATGTTGTCGCCTGAATTTAAAACCATCTAGGTTTTTTGCACTTAGTGCATTCCATAACATGGCTTCAGCCTTGGTTGGTTTGTTTCTCATTTCCTTAGCGTACTCCTTGAGTAGTCCAAACGCTATAGGGTTGGCAGTCTTCCAATGTAACTCCCCCTTTGGGGGTTGGGGGGCCGAGTTTCGTTTCTCCTCTTCAATATAGGGTAGTAAATAAGCTACCGCCTTTTTCATCACACGTGCCGACTTTACCACTTGCGGCAAGAACATTTTTCCGCTTCCAAAAAGGTCTCCAACAACATTCATTCCAGTCATTAAATTACCTTCAATAACTTCAATAGGTTTTTCAGCGGCCTGCCGCGCTTCTTCAACATCTTCAGTAATATATTGGTCAATTCCTTTGACCAAAGCTCTTGTAATTCTATTTTGCAAAGGCTCTTCACGCCAAGATAAATCAACTTTACTTTCTTTCGCTTTTCCAACAACCGACTCAGCAAAATCTAGTAATCTTTCTGTAGCATCATCACGTCTATTGAGCATCACATCTTCAACATGCTCCAACAAATCTTTAGGTATATCATCATAGACCTCTAACATAGTGGGGTTCACAATTCCCATATTCATACCCGCCTTTATTGCATGGTACAAAAACACCGAATGCATGGCCTCACGCACAGGGTTATTACCTCTAAAAGAAAAAGAAACATTACTCACGCCACCACTCACACTGCAATGAGGTAGATTTTCTCGTACCCATTTGGTAGCATTAATAAAATCTAGGGCATTGAGTTTATGCTCATCCATTCCTGTAGCCACCGGAAAAATATTCAAATCAAAAATGATATCCTCTGGTGGAAAGTCAACAATGTCTACCAATATTTTATATGATCTTTGCGCTATTTCTATGCGCCTTTCATAATTATCAGCCTGACCTACCTCATCAAAAGCCATCACAATGACAGCTGCTCCATATCTTTTTATCAGTTTTGCGTGATGAATAAATTCTGACTCGCCTTCCTTTAAACTAATAGAATTTACAACACACTTACCTTGTACCACTTGAAGTCCGGCTTCAATAATTTCCCATTTTGAACTATCAATCATAATGGGTACTCTAGCAATATCGGGCTCGGCTATTACTAAATTCAAGAACTTTACCATGGCTTCTTTACCATCGATAAGTCCGTCATCCATATTAATATCGATGATTTGCGCTCCTCCTTCAACTTGATGACGAGCCACATCTAAAGCTTCTTCAAACTTTTCTTCTTTAATCAAACGAAGAAACTTTTTTGAACCAGCCACATTGGTTCGCTCTCCTACATTTATGAAATTACTTTCAGGGGTAACTACAAGGGGTTCTAGGCCTGAGAGTTTTAAAAAACGTTGACCGTTATTCGTTGTTCGTTGTTCGTTGAGAACGCTCATAATTTTTTGTAATAATTAATAAAACCGTTCAACAATTTTTTAACTCTATCAATTTCTCCAAGAATTGATTTCATATCTGAAGAAACATAATTCAAATCATCAGCTAAAATCAATTGGGTCTCTAACTCAAAAAGCGACCCCCTTGCTATATGTAAAAAATGTAGCGTTTCTTTTTTCGATTGTCTACCACAGCCCTCAGCAACATTTGAAGGCACCGAAACTACACATCCTCTTATTTGAGAAGTAAGCGAAAATTGCTCATCTTTTGGAAAAGTCTTTGATAAAACGTAAACTGTTTTTACCAATTTTCTTGCTTGAACCCAAATATCTAATTCTTTATAATCCAATTTATATTATTTAGTTATCAACGATAAACTATTAACGAGCAACGAACAACGATCTAGGGGGATAGGGAGCTACCAATTCAGCAATCGCTTTAATATGTTCAGGCGTAGTTCCACAGCATCCACCAACGATATTTACCAATCCTTTTTCAACATATTCTTTTATCTGAGCAGCCATTTGTTCTGGTGTTTCATCATATTCTCCAAACGCATTGGGTAAACCTGCATTCGGATGCGCTGATACACCATACGATGTTTTATTTGACAATACTTCTAAATGGGGTACGAGCTGATTTGCACCTAGAGCACAATTAAATCCTACCGATAAAATTGGAATATGTGAGATAGAGATTAAAAATGCTTCTGCGGTTTGACCCGATAAGGTTCTACCCGAAGCATCAGTTATGGTACCACTGACCATGATGGGCACATCAATACTGCGTTCATCTTTTACTTCTTCAATAGCAAACAAGGCTGCCTTTGCATTAAGAGTGTCAAAAATAGTTTCTACTAATAGAATATCAGCGCCACCATCAATTAAGGCTTCAACTTGTTGCTTATAGGCAATACGTAATTCGTCAAAAGAAACAGCTCTAAAGCCAGGATCATTAACATCAGGAGACATACTTGCTGTTTTATTGGTTGGACCAATACTTCCGGCAACAAATCTGGGTTTATGAGGTTCTTTAGCCGTAAACTCATCAGCTACTTTTTTAGCAATTTTGGCCGACTCAAAATTGAGTTCATACACCAAATCTTCCATATGATAATCAGCCATGGCGATGGTAGTACCGGAAAAGGTATTGGTTTCAACAATATCAGCTCCAGCGGCGAAATATTTACCATGTACCTCAGCGATAGCCTCTGGTTGGGTTATGGATAATAAATCGTTATTTCCTTGCAGCGGATGCTTCCAATCTTTAAACCTTTCTCCTCGAAAATCTTCTTCGGTAAATTTATAGCGCTGCAGCATAGTGCCCATAGCACCATCGAGCACCAAAATTCTTTCCTTTAAAATATCTTTAATATCTACCATAAATCAATAATCAACTATATATTCTGTTGATTGTAAATGATATCAAGAAAGTAATTAGAGTATTTGACAATTGTCTGCTCTTTGGTTATCTGCCTGCCTTCTGGCAGATAGAATGTAGCACCTTCTTAGGTCCTGATTGGCATCAGGATAAACCAAGGGTTGCTAAGGCTTCAATGGGTCTAATCCCTCCACCTTTCTTGATAACAAATTCAATTTTTGAATGAACTGGGTGCAAAGTAAAGCCACAGCTTAATGAATTCCAAGCTTTTTACGGTAAAATCGCTTTTTACAACAATCCTTTGGCCTTTATTTCAAGGTATTTATTAATACTATCTATGGTTAGGTTTTCAGGCGAAGTTAAAATAGTTTGAATACCATATTTATTTAATTCTGCTGCAATTAGTTTTTTATCATAACTAAACTTTTCAGCAATAGTTTTATCAAATATTTCTTGAACCGTAGTTGCGGCTTCATTTTTAAGACTTTCTAATTCAGTGTTTTTAAAAAATACAACCACTAGCAAATGACTTTTATTGATGGCTCTTAAATAACTAAGTTGCCTATGTACGGCATCTAAACTCGCGAAATTGGTATATAGCAACAATAAACTTCTAGTGGTTATTTTACGTTTAATTAAAGAATATAAATTTCCGAAATCTGATTCACTGAAATCAGTTTTGACCTTGTATAGTGATTCTTGAATTAAGTTCATTTGCGAATTTCGGCGTTCAGCTACCACAAAATTATCTGCCTTTCTTGAAAATGAAAATATTCCTGCTTTATCATGTCTTCGAACCACAACACTGCTAATAACTAATGCAGAATTTATGGCATAATCTAATAAGCTGAGCCCGTTAAAAGGCATTTTCATCACTCTACCTTTGTCAATAATTGAGTATACCTGCTGTGATTTTTCATCTTGAAACTGATTAACCATCAATTGATTACGTTTCGCAGTGGCTTTCCAGTTGATATCTCTAATGTTATCACCTTGAACGTAATCTTTAATTTGCTCAAACTCAAATGAATTTCCAATTCTGCGAATTTTTTTAATTCCAAATTGAAGATTAAACTGGTTTAATGATATTAAATCATACTTCTTTAATTGCAAAAAGCTAGGGTATGTTTTAACGTTTTGGGCGGCATCAAAAGAAAATTTTCGTTTTGCAAAACCAATAACACTCGAAGCATATATGTATAAGGCCCCAAACTCATATTCACCCCGTTCAGTGGGTTGCACTTCATAAGTAAATGAATCTTTTGAATTTGCATCTATTGATTTGGTAAGAAAAAAATCACGCTCTTGAAATTGAAATGGCAATTCGTCAATAATTGTACAATACATTTTTAAAGAATAGCTGTTATTAATTTCAACAACAACCTTATTCAAATCGCCATTTGAAAATTTTTCAGGTAAATTTCTACTGGCAGTGATTCCTTTTTTAGCACCAAAGAGTATTAATACATCAACCACAAAAACTATTAAAAAAAGATAAAATAGTAGTTTAGAAAGCTCGAATAAAGGATTGAAAATAAAACTTAAAACAAAGAGTACAATGATTGCGAAAAGAGCATAGAAGAATCGATTATTTAAAAATAAACTTTTAAAAAATCGGACTATGACATTCGAATGTACTGTTTGTGTTTTGCTTTTAGCCATTAAAAAATGCTATTTAGGAATTTCAACACTTTGCAAAATATCATTGATAATTTGCGTTGAAGTTATGCCTTCCATTTCTCTTTCAGGTGTCACAATAACACGGTGTTGCAAAACAGGTATAGTAATTTGCTTAATATCTTCTGGCGTCACAAAATCACGACCATTTATAGCGGCAAAAGCTTTACTGGCTTTTAAAATAGCAATAGAGGCTCTTGGAGAAGCACCCAAATACAAAAACGGATTTGAACGTGTATTCAATGTTATTTCAGCGATGTATTTAATCAAATGTGGCTCTACAATTATTTGAGAAATCAAGCCTTGAAAAGCAATGATTTTATCTTTACTTAAACTTTTAGTGATTTGTGAAAGCTTGGTGGTTTTCAAAACATGTTCTCGTGTTATTATTTCAACCTCTTCTTCTAAGTTCGGATAATCAATTACAATTTTGAATAAAAAACGGTCTAATTGAGCTTCAGGCAATCTGTAAGTACCTTCTTGTTCAATTGGGTTTTGAGTTGCCAAAATAATATAGGGCGGCTCTAAAACATACTTTTCGCCATCCATCGAGACCTGTCGCTCTTCCATGACCTCAAACAAAGCAGCTTGGGTTTTTGCGGGTGCTCTATTGATTTCATCTGCCAAAATGATATTTGAAAAAATAGGACCTTTTTTAAACTCAAATTCTGATTTCTTCAAATTAAAAATAGAAGTTCCTAAAACATCAGAAGGCATTAAATCTGGCGTAAACTGTATTCTACTAAAATCAACATGCAACGCCTTTGCTAAAAGTTTGGCCGTAATGGTTTTTGCAACTCCTGGGGCTCCTTCTAACAAAACGTGACCTTCAGCCAAAATGGCGGTAAGCAACAAATTAACAAGTTGTTTTTGACCTACTATAACCTTAGCTAATTCAGTTTTAATTTGCAAAACACTTTCTTGTAATTCTTTTAAATCTAACCTATTGTCAAATTCAATGTCATTATTTTCGATATCATTATTTTCCATATGTTACTTTTTATCTTTTTTGTAGAATTTTTCAATCTCTTTATTCAACTGTACTAAGGGATCACTAGTCATGAAAGTATGTGATTTCATCTTAATTATCATAGTAACCAATTGTTGTACTTGCTCTTTGGAGTTACCTGATTTTAAAGCTAATTTATTTACAAAATCATCATTCAATTTTTCTGTTGAAATGAGGTATTTACTTCTAACCATTTCTAAAAAATGAATGATTTTCTTTTGAATGACGCCATTATAATCTTGGGCCTCATAGTGTAAATTACTAACCGTATGTACAAATTCAGTTGTGGTATTTTTTAGTGGCTCAATGACCGGAATAATTCTTTGTCTGCGCTTGGCATTAAACAACATAAAAAGACCAATACTTAAGAGTAACAGATACCAGGCCCATTTAAGAGACTCTTTTGACATGATAAAGCGTAAGGGACTGTGACTTAATTCTGGGTCAATTTTTATAGCCGTGTCCCATAAAATTGGCTCTTTTTGTAAATATGAAATAACCGTACTGATATACCTAAAATCTGTTGCTTCAAGCATTTGATAATTTGTAAAAACTTCGGGGGTGGTATGAATGTAAAAAATACCATCATAATAAGGAATACCAATAAAATTGGTACGTTTCTCATCATCTTTAGAGATAAAATATCCTAATTTTTTGGCAGCAGTACTATCTCTTACAAAAGACAAACCCGTTGGTAATTTTGATGTAAATATCATTGTATCATCACTATTTTCTAATTGCATTTTAGTACTAGTTTCTTGAATTTCAGTAATCTCAAAAGAAGTTTCAAACCCTAAAGAATCTTTTACAAAACCCGGGAAAGTATTGGCCGAAATAAAAGCTTCATTACCATAAGAAACATATTCTAAAAGAGCATCAAATGAAGTGAAATCAATATCATAGCGATTAGAAATACTGATGTAATTTTTAACTGAATCAGTGGGTAGATCTCTTAAATATTGGTCATACTCGTAAAATGTAGTATATACTTTTTTAACAGACTTTTCTTGAAACCAATAGGGTAGTTGTTCATAAAACACTTTCGTGTCCATAGGTTTTGTTTCATTCTCATTAAAGGTTGGAGACCAATTTACCTTATGGCTTCTGTTCACTACAGCTAAAGCGATAAATAAAAACACAAAACTAACGACAATGATATTTTTTCTACTCATTCTTTAACTTGTTTTAAAAGCTCGTCAAAGACTGAAGAGGTTTGTTTATACTCTTTTTCATCAATAGCAAATTCGCCATACCATATATAGGTGTAATAATAGGTTGCTTTACTGAAATCAGAATTATATTTAGATTCTTCTACCTCATTTTGATAATCAAATGAGGTTTTCTGAGGATCATATTCAATCACATTAAACTGATTTAGTTTCTTTAATAAAAATAGATAGTAATACCGAATTGCAGATCTAAAGTCATTGTTTGAGGCCGCTTCTGAAATCAAGGCTTTAAAGTCTACCTCACTAATATTTTCTCCAATTTCAAAATTGAGGCTCTGTTTTTCTTCTTTGTTTCTTTTGAAAATCCATCTGATTTCTTTTTTCAAAATAATTTTCACAATGAGGTAGATAACACCAATAATTACAGCAAACCAGAATAGTTTTTTTAGAACATTGAATATTTGATTGGCACTTTGGCTCTTTACATTGAAGATATTCGAAAGAACATCTTTAAACCAGTTTCCAAGACGTTCTAAATATGAAGTTGTTTCAACATAGTCAAAATCTTTACCCGAATAATCATTTTTGAACCCGCTCGGTAACACCTCAACTTCTTCAGGTACATCGGGTACTACTTTTTCTTGAGCAAAGGTTAGTAACAAAACTCCAAAAAAGAACACCACTAAAAGCCAATGTTTTTTACTTTTCAAAGCTGGCATTAATTATTTTTTTATTGACTTTAAAAGGATAAATTAGGTAGTAATACGAAATAAGTCCAAGGGTTCCGAAAATGATGATAAGTGCTAAAAAATTTGGCATTGTATCTGAAAAACGGGTTACGTATCCCTCTAAAAATCCAGCCGAAAAGGTAAACGGAAATGTACTAATCACTATTTTAATGCCGTCTCGCATACCTCTTTTAAATGAAACTATTCTTGAGTAGGTTTTCGGAAATAAAATACTCGCCCCTAAAATAAAACCTGCTGCCCCTTCAATGGCAATAGCAAAAATTTCCATGGCACCATGAATCCAAATTCCTTTCGCACTTTCCCATAATACCCCTTCTTTTTCAAACATATATTGAAAAGCACCCACCATTATTCCGTTTTGCAGCAAAACATATGCAGTACCAATTCCGCCCGTGATTCCAAATATAAATGAGGTTAATCCAACTTTGAGATTGTTAAACGTAATTCCTATAAAACTTCCCCAATTACTACCCCCTTTGTACACTGCAACGGGGTCTCCGTTTTCAATATTTTGAAGTGTTGAATTGACATAACTATTTCCTAATATCAAACGAATAAAAGAATCATCATTGGCTGCAGAAACCACTCCTATTAAAATACAAAGTAGAAAAAACGCAAAAGAAT
The DNA here is from genome assembly GCA_964554895.1 of uncultured Maribacter sp. Taxonomy (GTDB): domain Bacteria; phylum Bacteroidota; class Bacteroidia; order Flavobacteriales; family Flavobacteriaceae; genus Maribacter_C. Next base: position 13,558 of record CAZKQM010000068.1, read on the forward strand.
ACAGCAAATATCTTCGATATTTATACAATAAAACAGGGATATCAATCTTGAAAAAATAAACAAAGAAATTAGACTTTTCTCTTTTGGTCAGATAGATTTTTTGATAGACACTAACTGCCAAATTATTAAGATAAACCACAAGTTTACTCTTTTTATAGTATGTTTGAGCATAGGCTAAATCATTTATTAGGTGTAAGTATAAATCTGAGAGTTCATCTGGGTTTTCGATTTCTTTTTGAGAAATTGCTTTTTCAAATTGCAACCATTTTTCTTTATTTTGTCGGATAAAAGCCACCTCTCGCATACATTACAAATAAAATTATATAATGGCAGAAATACAAATTTCAACCACTCAGAACGTAACAATTAATTTTAAAGCAGCGGAAATAGGTGAGCGTATTTTAGCCAATATAATAGATTGGTTTATAAAATTCGCCTACATTTTTCTTATCGGCTTTTTGTTTTCTATCGGTAGTAGATCTATTAATCAAGTATTAGACGATAACTTTGGAAGCGACTATTGGAGTATTATGGCAATAGGTCTTGTGTTATTTTCTCCTATTATATTTTACACTATAGTTTTAGAAACCCTTCTTATGGGGCAAACCCTGGGTAAAAAAATAGTTAAAATTAGGGTTATAAAAATTGATGGGTATCGTGCTTCTTTTTTAGATTATTTTATTAGATGGGGTATGCGAATTATAGATACTAATTTTTTATTTGGTGTTATTGGCCTTGTTACCATGGGTAGTTCTAAAAATCATCAACGCTTTGGAGGCATGGCTTCAGGTACAGCCGTAATTACCCTCAAAAACAAAATTGGCATTAATCATACTATTCTTGAAGAGACTAAAGAAGATTACCAGCCTACCTATTTTTCAGTTATTAAATTATCTGATAATGATGTACGTATTATTAAAGAAAACTTTATTCAAGCTAGAAAAACAAGAGACATCAAAACTATGCTCATTTTAAAGCAGAAAATTGTTGATGTCATTGAAGAAAAGCCAGATCCAACAAGCACTACTGAAACCTTTATCAAAACTATTATTAGTGATTACAATCATTTTACAAAAAATATGTAAAAAAAAGAGCGGCTATGCCGCTCTTTTTTACTCTATTATATAAAATATTATTCTACTTCTTGAACACCAATATGATCTAATTCAGAATTTGGGTTTTTAGGGTTAACACCCCATTTGTTCGGTCCTTGTTCACTATCAGTACAAGCTAAAATAAGACTATAAAAAGGTATCAACAAAAACCATCCGCTTTTTCCTACATCATGCATTCTTCGTACTCCTACCGCAAGTAAAGGTACTAAGGTGCCTAGATAAAAAATCATACCCAAAAATGAAAGTTCCGGTAACTCTAACAAAATCGGTATAAAAAATAAGGCATAATAAATTATCAACCAAAATAGAAAGAACATCCAATACTCTTTTCTTCTAGCTCTTCCTTTAAAATCTGCATACTGCTTCAATACTTTAATAAACCAATTCATTCGTATATTTTTTAATTGTTAATATTTCACAAACGGGAATTTAAGAAAATAATTATTTTTCGTAAGAAAAATCAATTGAAACATTTTTAGTCTAAATT
>CAZKQM010000069.1:0-14577 GCA_964554895.1 uncultured Maribacter sp.
ATTCACCTAACAGAAGCACAGTTCGATTTTCTCCGTTTTCATTAGCTGGGGCCAATAAAGCACAAATAGGGGTATGTATATTTCCAAGGCTGTCTAAAACTTCAAAATCAGTTTCCGATAAACTAGATGCATCTAGTGGGAATTTAAAATTAACAGGCATGCCATCTAACAGGCCTGCTTGTTGATTACACAATAATAGGCTTGGTAGTGCATTATCAAGTCCAAAAAAAACCGACACAAGAGTATCTTGTATTTCTTCATCGATTTCAACCAATATACCTGCTGTACTATATTCTCCTGTGCAGTCATTAGTAAACTGTTCTTGAGGGTCTTCTTTATAGTTACACGAATACAAGAGAATTATGATGGATAATCTTAAAACAGTTTTCATTTAAGTTGTTTAATTATTTAGACCCTAATTATCAAAAAAAGTTTAAGTTATAATCATGGAATCTGCAACTTTGAATAATACGGGGAGGGGAAATCAAAATAATATTAATTTAACTTTTCTTAATAAGAATCATCAAACTATGAGTATCAATTAAATCTTTTGGATTTATACTTATGTTCGATATTCCAAAAGAGTTATCTACTGTGAACCATCAACTTTAGTTGGTGGTTTTTTATTGCTATAAATCACTAACGCTAAAAGATTATTGGCAGCCACGAAGGCTTGAGGCTGTTTTTAAAACAAAAAGCTCCAGATTTCTCTGAAGCCTTTATAAAATTTATTGATATGAATGGCTAATATCCATAACGTTGAGGACCACCACGTCTAATTTCTTCACTAGCGTATGATTCAAACTTTTTGAAATTTTCTCTAAATGCATTTGATAGTTTAAAAGCTGTATCATAATACTTCTTATCATCATTCCAAGTAGCTCTTGGGCTCAAAACTTTTGTGGGAACACCAGGGCATGATCTTGGTTGAGCCACTCCAAAAACAGAATGGATATGATAGTTATCATAATTATATAAGCCTAATTCGCCGCTTAAAGCTGCGTTGACCATTGCTCTAGTATACTTTAATTTCATTCGTGTACCAACACCGTAAGGGCCACCCGTCCAACCTGTGTTTACCAACCAAACATTTACACCGGCCTCTTGCATTTTTTTACTTAACATCTCAGCATATTCTGTTGGATGCAAAGGCATAAATGGCGCACCAAAACAGGCTGAAAAAGAAGGTATGGGTTCTTTCACTCCGGCCTCGGTTCCAGCCACCTTTGCCGTATAGCCTGAAATGAAATGATAAGCTGCTTGACTAGGTGTTAACTTTGATATGGGAGGAAGCACCCCAAAAGCATCTGCAGTTAAAAAGAAAATGTTTTTCGGGTTCTTACCAATTGAAGGTCGCTTGACATTATCAATATGGTAAATTGGATAACTAACTCTTGTGTTTTGTGTGATTGATGTATTCTCAAAATCTACAATGCCGTTGTCATCCATGATAACATTTTCTAAAATCGCTCCTTTTTTTATGGCCCCATAAATTTCAGGTTCGTTTTCTTGTGATAGATTTATGACTTTGGCGTAACAACCACCTTCAAAATTGAAAACCGAATTTTCATTATTCCAGCCATGTTCATCATCGCCAATCAGCTTGCGATTTGGATCTGCAGATAGGGTTGTTTTACCTGTTCCTGAGAGCCCAAAGAAAATAGCCGTATCGCCCTTTTTACCCACATTCGCAGAACAGTGCATAGGTAACGTATTTTTTTCAGTGGGTAAGATAAAATTCAAGGCAGAAAAAATTCCTTTTTTAATTTCTCCTGTATACCCTGTCCCACCAATTAGGGCAATCTTTTTGGTAAAGTTTAATATCGCAAAATTGTGTTGTCTTGTGCCGTCTTTTGAGGCATTAGCCATAAAACCGGGTGCATTAATAACCGTCCATTCTGTTTCAAAATTCTTCAGCTCTTCTTTGGTTGGTCGAATAAACATATTATAAGCGAACATATTTGACCACGGCAATTCATTAATTACCCTAATATTGGTTCTATAATTCGCATCAGCGCAAGCGTAGCAATCACGCACATACAATTCTTTTTCATTTAAGTAAGCTATTACCTTATCATATAAAAGATCAAACTTTTTAGGCTCAAAAGGAATGTTAATATCGCCCCACCAGATTTTATCTTTTGTGATTTTGTCTTTTACTATAAATCTGTCCATTGGAGATCTACCTGTAAATTCACCAGTATTTACAGCAATGGCTCCAGAATCAGCTTCATAACCCATTTTTTCATCTAATATAATTTGATGTAATTGAGCAGAAGTTAATTGATAATGAAAATTATTATGACGTATCCCGTAGTTTAAAAGCGAGATTTTAGGCAGTTGGTTAGCATCACTCATATTGTTAAAATTATAACATTTTTAGAAGAATATGATATTTTTATATCAAGAACGTTAAGAAAAAGGAATTATTCTGGTACGAAGAATGAAATATATTTTAATTTGAGCTATGTATAAAAATGACTATTGCTCTATATTCGTTGCTTGAAAAGAAATTAAGTTATTTGATTCAAATTTTGATACTATTTCAATAGGGTTACAGCAAACTTCGCAATCTTCAATGTAGGTTTGATTATCGATTGATACATCCATCAACATCGAGATTTCTTCCCAACAATAAGGGCATTGAAAAAAGTGTTCGTGCATTTTTCAAAAACTTAAAATTCTACATTCAAAAGTTGACCTGTCAATTGTAATAATTGTAGTTCGGAAAGTTTGGCATCATATTTTGCCAAATTTTTATTGGTTTGGGCATTTAAAAGATTGATTTGTGCCTGTCTAAATTCTATTGATGTAATTCTGCCCAGTTGAAACTGTTCTTTTGAACGTTCAAAATTATTTTGATTGGTCAGTACATTTTGTTCTTGAATCTGATAGATAGTCAATCTGTTCTTATAGATTTCTCTGGCATTTTCAATATCACGATTGACTTCCAAAACAATTTGTTGTTTCAACAATTCTTGATTTTGAAAGGCTATTTTGGCGTTCTTGACACGCACAGTCGTGCCCCCACCGTCAAAAAGATTCCAAGTCAAGGTAGCACCAAGTCCGAAGTTTCTTGTATTATTATTGTTGACACCAGGAAAAAATGCAGAGGCTGCAGATTGATTCAAATTCCATCCATAGGTTCCATTTAGACCTAATGTTGGTAAATAACCCGATTTACTGACCTTAATATCATAGTCATTAATAGCGAGATTGCGTTCAGTTTGCAGCAAAGACACATTATTCAAATCAGAGGCACCAATATATTCTTCAAGCTGTAATTCGGGTATAAAACTAACAAGGGTATCTACTTGAAAAGATTGATTCAAATCTTTATTAATCAAAACAGATAGGTCTCGTTTGGTATTTACTAACTGCTGACTTGTATTTAATAAATTAATACTATCATTTGTAACATCTACCTGTGCATTCAAAATATCTAATTTGGTATTCTGCCCATATTCAAAAGCATATTCTGCTCTTTTAATGCGCTGCGATGAAATTTCCATAGCTTGTCGCAGTACTTTCTCATTTTCACTTAAACGTGCGATTTCAAAATAAACACTGAATACTTGCAGCATTGTATTTTCTATAGTTTCACGAGCTTGTAATTCACTTAATTGATATTGTTCTTTCAATCGCTTGTAATTATAAAAGCGACCTAAACCATCAAATAATACATAGTTAGCATTCAATGAAGAACCGTAGCGCTGCGCCTCAGCTTTATACAAATTAACATCTGGTCTTGGTGATCCATCTTGATTTAATTGACCCGGAAATTCAATAGTATTATCATCTCTTTGATAATTAGCCGAAGCATTACCCGTAAAGGTTGGTAGGTAGCCAGAATTTAAAATACTTTGGTTATTTTTCGCTATTTCAACCTGATTTTTTGCAATTTGAATACCAAAATTATGCGCTAAAGCAAGTTGAACAGCTTCCTCTTTAGTGAGTAAATTTTCTTGTGCAAGTGTCATGCATAGAGGAAAACACAAAAACAATACTTTAAACAACTTTCTCATTCTTCTTTTACTTCAATAGATTTTTTTGATGTTTCAAAAGTCTTATTTGTATCTCTTAAACTCTCTTCTAACTCTATTTCTTTTTGCAGCAAATCAGTTTCTAATTGAAGCTCTTCTTTTTGCTCTTTAATCGCCCGCTCTACTTCTTCTTTGGTAATGTCATTACCTGAATACAACCATTTTACATTAACTTTCAATTTATTACTAAAAGACAAGAATACGGGCAGCATTATTAAAGTCAATACTGTAGCAAAACCAATACCGTAGGCAATTGATATGGCCATAGGAATCAGAAATTGAGCTTGCCTGCTCGATTCAAAAATCAAAGGTGTTAAGCCCGCAATTGTTGTAATAGAAGTTAAGAATATAGCTCTAAATCTTGAACGCCCTGCTTCAAAAATGGCGTCATCAAAGGTCATACCAGAGCGTAAGTTAGAATTGAATTTACCAATGAGCACAAGGCCATCATTTACCATAATACCTATTAAGGCTATAATACCCAAAAGTGATAAAATATTCAATGAAAAGTCATGCAACCAATGCCCCCAAATTACCGCCGTCATGCTAAAAGGAATCAAAAGTAATAACATGAGGGGCTGACTAAAACTTCTAAAAGTAAATGCTATTGTCATGTAAATTAAGGCCAAGACTGACAAGCCTACTACATTCAGCGATTTTTTCAACTTATACTGCTCTCTGCTCTGACCCTCATAAGAAGCAGTTACAGTAGGGTATCTCGAAGATATTTCTGGCATAACAACTTCTTCGATCTCGGTCATTACATCAGTAGGGCTGTCTTTGGGGTTTTTCATATCAGCCGACAGACGTATCTCACGCCGACCTGCCAATCGGTTAATAGCCACATCGCCTCTTTCAATACTATATTCCGCTATCTCTTTTAAGGGTACTCTTGATCCCATCGGAGTCACAATACGCATTTCATCTAAATCTGTGATGGATGAACGATTTTCTCTATCATAGCGCACCCAAACGCGAATTTCATCTTGCCCACGCTGAAAACGTTGCGCCTGTGTACCAAAGAAACCTGCCCGTACTTGATTCATTATAGTTCTCAAATCTAAACCCAGTAAATAGGCATTTTCTTTTAGTTGCAGTCGAATTTCTTTTATACCTGCCGGGTCATTATCAGCAACATCTTTTAAGACTGAACTATTTTCTAAATATGTTTTTAATTCTTTTTTAGCAGCTTTTAATTCTTGAATGTTATTGCCTAGTAACGAAACAGAGACAGGAGAACCGCCAAAATTACCACCAGACCCATAAACCACACTTTCTGCTCCAATAATGGGGCCAACCAATTCTCTTAATCTATTGGTCACTAAATCAGACCGCACTGCATCGGGCCTTTCTTCACCAGGTAGCATATTAATGGTCAAGGTCGCCGATGAAGAACCGGGGCCAACTCTTTTAATTACATTTTCAAAAAGTACTTTGTCGGTTCCTTTCAAGTATTTATCTGTCAATTCTTGATTCACTATTTCTGATTTTTCTTCAATCAAACTAATTATTGAATCAGTCACTTTTTCATTGGTGCCGTTGGGCATTTCGAGTGTAATTTGTGCTCGATCACTTGCAATTCGAGGAAAGAAAGTAGTTCGAATGATACCCCCGCCTACAGAGCCAAAAGATAACATCAAGGCCATGGCAAAAATGCCAAAAGTTAATAATTTATATTCAAGCGTGAATCTGAAAATAGGGCTATATACTTTATCACGCATCCACACCATAAAGCGGTCGCCAGCCTCATTAATTTTTCTTAATTCAGCAAAGGCCTTGGCCATGCCCGTTTTAGGCGAATCAATTCTTGGTCGTAAAGCTTTTGAATGCGCTAAATGCGCTGGTAAAATGATTAAGGCTTCTACCAAAGACACCACTAAAGTCAATAATACGATTACCGAAACTTCACTAAAAAAATCTCCAATTCTGCTATCTAAAAACAAAAAGATAGAGAAGGCCAAAATGGTGGTAATGATAGCTGAGAGAATAGGAGGCATTACTTCAATAGTGCCATCAACGGCAGACTGAATGGGAGATTTTCCCCTTTCATAGTGTTGGTAGATATTTTCAGCGATGACAATTCCGTCATCAACCAAAATACCAATGACTATAATCATTCCGAATAAAGAAAGTACGTTAATGGTAACATTGAAAAAGCCAGCGAAAATGAACATCCCAAGAAATGCAATAGGAAGTCCGAATGCCACCCAAAAGGCTAATCTTGTATTCAAAAACAAGGAGAGAAACAGCAATACTAATAGCATACCTTGCCAGGCATTTTTTATTAATAATTTGGTTCTACCGTTCAAGGTTTCTGATGAATCGCTAACAACGTTCACTTGAACGTTGTCATACTTCTGATTAAACTCTTTTATATATTCTTTAACCTTATCAGCAGCAATTATTAAATCTTCAGTATTAGTGCTTGTAATGGTTGTATTTACTGCGATATCTCCATTAAAATATGATGCGTTTGGCGATTCTGAAAATCTGTCTCTGATGATGGCTACATCTTTAAGTCGAATTGTTTGACCTGAAGTATTTGCGCGTACGATAACATTTGATAATTCTCGACCATAATATGATCTATTATTAGCACGAATTAAATATTCTTCAGCATTGGTTTTTATATTTCCACCAGTAACTAAAATATTAGAATTACCTACAGCCAATGCAACTTCAGTAAATGATAAATTGTATGCTAAAAGTTGATTTTCATTAACAGCAATTTCAATTTCTTCTCGAGGATAACCGGTAATATTGATTTGAGAAATTCCGTCAATGGCACGAATATCATTTTCAATTTGACGCCCAATTTGTTTTAAGGTAGATAGAGGAATTTCTTTACCACTAATAGCAAAACTAATGGTTTGTCTTACCGCCTCAAGTTTAGAAACAATGAGTGGTTCCATTCCTGTAGGAAAAGAAGGCACTCGATCTACTGCATTTTTCACTTCAAGTAACATGAAATCAATAGCTCTGCCCTTTTCAATTTCAACATTAATGCTTCCACTATTTTCACGTGAAGTGGATGTTACCCGATCTACCCCTTCTAAGCCTTTTAAGTTATCTTCAATTTTAAGTACTATACCTTCTTCAATCTCTTGAGGGGAAGCGCCCGGATAGGTAATCGCAATGGCGATATTTTTTGAATCTGTAAGCGGAAAAAAGGATGATTTTAATGACTTAGCGCCAAAAATTCCGAAAACTGCGAAGGCAATGATTATTACATTTACCGCTACATGATACTTAATAAAGTACGTAATTACTTTCCGCATTATTTTTTCGAATTAGAATCATCATCTTGGATTATTTTTACTGCCATACCAGTATAAGCGCCCAAAAGGGGTTTTGTCATAATAACAGTGCCATCAGGTATTTCTTTGAGCACAACTGTTTTGTCTGAAAAATAAATAGGCTTTACGTCAATAAGATCTAAAATAGTATCACGTATAATGAATATTTTATCGCCTTCAAGTAAAAGACTTCGATCTACTTCAATAGCCTCACTTTCTTCTTTGGCATCAAGCTTAGCCTCCATATACATACCCTCTCTAAGGCTGCTATCTTGCACCTCAATATAAGCTTTGATCGTCTGATTTGCCTGATCTACCCGACCATTAATGCGAACCATAATACCTGTATAGGTTTTTGAATCATCAATAGCGGTTAGTTCAACCTTCTCTCCTACCTTTAATAAATCACTAAACTTTTTGCTTACCGAAACCTCTAATTCATAGACATCAGTATTGATAAATTCTCCTAATTTCTGCCCAGATCTGACTAAAGTACCCTCTGTTACCAAAGACTCAGTTACTACACCGCTAAAGGGTGCTGAAACTCTGTATTTTGAAAGCCGATTTTCTAAATTCTTAACCGAATAATAAGTGGACAAAATACCACGGCCACTAATAAAGAATTTTTCTTTATCGGTTGTCATTTCTGGCAAGTCAGGAGTCGCTTTGTTCAAATCATACCCATTCAAAAATTGTTTCCATTTTGGAAAAATTTCAGGATAATCTAATCGTAAGTCAGGCATAATCGAGGTTATTTGATTATACAAATTACTTTTAGCAGACTGCACATTGGCAGCATATTCTGAGGCATCTATGCGAATGATAGCTTCTCCACGCTGATATCTTTGACCCGTTTTAAACAACTTATTGCCTTTACGAAAAACACCTTGTACTTCAGCATAAAGTTCAACACGATTTTTAGCAACTAGATTTCCATTTGCTGGTACTATTATAGGAACAGTGCCATTCTCAACCACCTCTGTAAAAACAGTCTTTACAACCTTTTGTACTTTAGGTTTGAACCCTTTTTTATTATCAATAAGGGCTTTCGCACCAAAAAAGCCCCCTACAAGAAGTAGTAGCCCTAAAACTGAAAGTATTCTTTTTCTCATGTGTTGGTAATTGCGGTCTATTATCGACTAAAAAACGCTTTCTAAAAACTCATTTGATTTAGATTGCAAGATTCGCTAATAGTTTAATCAAATACTGTTAAGACTTTATTAAAAGAAATTTATTTAGACTTCTAACCAGTATAATTTATTGGGCAAGCGTAAAACTTCTTAGTCTGTAATGCAAAGTTAAAGACAATTAATTTTTCAGCCTGATTATTAAAGAATTTTCTAGACAATTAATATGGCATGTAGACTAACAAAAACAATTCTCTTTAAAGAAGAATCTAAATGGACTGAAGTGGTATTGACTGTGCCTAGTTTTCTTTCTTATTGTACAAACCCGGTAAATAAAAAAGCGATAATTTGACGTTCTAATTCAATAGGATTTATTTTTGTTTTATCAGTTGTATACGAATCATAGAACCAACGTAATGAGGCCATAATCAGGTTTTTGGCGATATCAACATCGAAATCTTTAAACACTTTCTTTTTAATACCATCTTGTAAAAAGGCAGCTATTTTTTGTTCGTAACTATCTCTTAAAAGGACATACTCAGAATATCTAGGCTCTTTTAAATTACGCCACTCATTAACCATTAAAGCCACCTCAAAAGGTTTGGTCGAGGCTATTTTAATATGAGCAGATATAATTTGTTTTAATTTTTCATCATGTGAATAACTTGAATCTAATATGTTATCAAAAGCCTGATGAAATTCATTTGACATATCAAACAAAAAGTTTTCTAATATATCTTGTTTTGATTTAATAAAGTTATAGCTGTTAGAAACATCAAAATTCATTTGTTCTGCAATATCTCGCATAGTAGTGGCTTTAAAGCCCTTTTCATGAATTAATTTTAATGATTCTTGTAAAAAATCTTCCTTCTTGGTACTCATTCTGTTATATATGCATTGCATTGAGATTTAAAGTTCTCGATACTGTGCAAATATAAACAATTGTTTATATTTGTATGAACAAATAATTATCACAATGCCGTTATATCATTCACAAGGTAAAATACCACCCAAAAGACATACTATTTTTAAGAAAGAGGATGGCACATTGCATTACGAGCAGTTATTCGGAACCATTGGTTTTGATGGCATGTCATCTTTAATGTATCATCTTCATAGACCAACCATGGTTAAAGAAGTTGGAGAATCTATAGACATTCGCCCTAAGGCTGCTATAGAACATAATATAAAATCTAGAATGCTTAAAGGGTTTCATGTAGCACCTGAAGATGATTTTTTAGAAAGTAGAAAGGTTATGCTGTTTAATAATGATGTTCATGTAGCCTTAGCTTCTCCAAAAGAATCAATGACGTCGTATTTCTATAAAAATACAGATGCTGATGAGATGATTTTTGTGCATAAAGGCACAGGGGTATTAAAGACTTTGTTCGGAGAGATTCGGTTTGAATATGGTGATTATTTAATTATTCCAAGAGGAGTTATTTATCAAATAACCTTTGATACGAGTGATAATAGATTGCTAATTGCAGAATCATATCATCCCATATACACGCCAAAAAGATATCGCAATTGGTTTGGGCAACACTTAGAACATTCTCCGTTTTGTGAACGCGATTTCAAACTGCCGCAAAATTTACAAACGCATGATGCGCTTGGTGATTTTTTAATCAAAGTGAAAAAACAAGGGCAGCTGCACCATTTAACCTATGCTTCACATCCGTTTGATGTTGTAGGTTGGGATGGTTATAATTTTCCGTATGCCTTTTCAATTCATAATTTTGAGCCTATAACGGGTCGGGTGCATCAACCACCACCTGTACATCAAACTTTTGAAACCAGTGCATTTGTAGTCTGCTCTTTTTGCCCAAGATTGTATGATTATCATCCGCAGTCAATACCTGCGCCTTATAACCATTCTAATATAGATTCTGATGAGGTGTTGTATTATGTAGATGGAGATTTTATGAGTAGAAGTCACGTTGAAAAGGGGTATATATCGCTACACCCAGCAGGTATTCCTCATGGTCCACACCCTGGCACATATGAGGCGAGTATTGGGCAATCAAAAACTGAAGAACTTGCGGTAATGATAGATACTTTTAAGCCATTACAAGTAACGCAGGCAGCTTTAGATATTGATGATGGAACCTATTATCAATCGTGGCTTGAAAAAAAATAAACTAAAAAAAGAGTATTAAAATGAAAAATTCAGACTGTTGGATGGCTATTGAAGCTCATTCAGACTTCTCAATATATAATATTCCTTTTGGAATTTTTTCCACTACAGACCGTGGGCCTAGAGTAGGTGTGGCTATTGGAGCTATGATTCTAGATCTTGTTAAAGCTGCTGATTTAGGCATTTTTAATTCGTTATCTATTGATAATGCAGTTTTTGACGAGCCGTTACTTAATGATTTTATTTCGCTCGGAAAAAAAACAACAAAAGCAGTTCGCGAGCTTGTTCAGCATGAGCTTACAAATTCAAGCAGTGTACTAAAAGAAAGTGAAGCTGTCTTTGTAAGGCAAGAAGAGGCGCAAATGCACCTTCCTGTTTTTGTGGGGGATTATACTGATTTCTATTCAAGTATTGAACATGCTACCAATATTGGTAAAATGTTTAGAGACCCTGAGAATGCTTTGCTTCCTAACTGGCGACATATTCCTGTAGGATATCACGGTAGAGCTTCTTCTATTATTGTTAGTGGGCAAGATGTTCATAGGCCAATGGGGCAAACACTTCCTTTAAACGAGAAACAACCCGTTTTTGGCCCTTCAAGCAGAGTTGATTTTGAATTAGAAATGGGTTTTATAATTGGTAAGAATACGCAATTGGGCGATACGGTAACAACGGAAAATGCTGAAGACTACATTTTTGGAAAAGTACTTTTTAATGATTGGTCTGCGCGTGATATACAGAAATGGGAATATATTCCTTTAGGTCCTTTCTTAGCCAAGAATTTTGCTTCTTCTATTTCTCCTTGGATTGTTACCATAGAAGCTTTAGAGCCATTTAGAACTCATGGCCCAGAACAACAACCAGAAGTATTGCCATATTTGAAGTCACACGGAAAACGCAACTACGATATAAAGCTACAAGTTGCTATTCAACCAGAAAATGCTGATGAGACTGTAGTGAGTAATTCAAACTTCAAATACATGTATTGGAATATGGCACAGCAATTAGCGCACCATACCATGAATGGCTGTAACGTAAATGTAGGTGATATGATGGGGTCTGGTACCATTAGCGGAAAATCTGCTGACAGCTATGGTTCAATGATAGAATTGACTTGGGGTGGTAAAAACCCGGTTCAGTTAAGTGATGGCTCAGAAAGAAAGTTTATCAACGATAATGATACGGTAATCATGCGTGGGTATTGCGAAGAAAATGAAATTCGTGTGGGCTTTGGAGAATTAAGAACAAAACTACTTGCTGCTAAAAATTAACTATGGGTATACAATCAATAGATCCTAATCAGCTTTCTGTAGGAGAGTTACATCGACTTTTATTAGCTTCTGTTGCCCCAAGGCCAATAGCTTTGGCGAGTACTATAGATGTAAAAGGCAATGTAAATTTGAGTCCGTTTAGTTTCTTTAATGTGTTTAGTTCGAATCCGCCAATTCTGATTTTTTCGCCCGCAAGACGCGGAAGAGATAATACGGTTAAACATACCTATGAAAATGTTAAGGAGCAAAATGAAGTGGTTGTTAATATTGTAAATCATGCTATTGTAGAGCAGATGTCATTATCAAGTACAGAATATGCAAGTGATGTAAATGAATTTATTAAAGCTGGTTTTACACAAGTGCCATCAGATACGGTAAAACCTCCACGTGTAGGTGAAGCGCCTGTTTCATTTGAATGTATTGTTGAGAATGTAATTGAACTAGGAAATCAAGGAGGAGCAGGAAACCTAGTAATCTCAAGGATTCAACGAATACATCTACATGAAAAATATCTAAATGAGGCTGGAGAATTAGATACTCAAAAATTAGATTTGGTAGCCCGTATGGGTGAAAGTTGGTATTGCCGTGCAAGTGGAGAGGCTTTGTTTGAAATACCAAAACCTATTTTTAATAAAGGTATTGGTGTAGATGCACTGCCTTCACATGTATTGAATAGTGATGTGTTAACGGGTAATCATCTGGGAAGATTAGGTAATTTAGAGCATATTCCGACTACAACAGAAATAGAAAAGCTTAAAAATGCTACTGAGCTACAGTCTATTTTAAATATTGAAAATACCGAAGCTAAAATCAAAGCGTTACACGAATATGTTGTGAGCCGTATTAATGCGAATGATTTAGCAAATGCAATGAGCGCCCTATTTTGTATACCTTAAATTGATACGATACTACAAAAATGAGTAGCAAAATAAAAGAAGATTTTGTGATGGTGGTGCTGATAACGATACCTTGTAGGAAGCTGTTTTTGAGCTACTAAAATAGATGCCTAGTGACATTTAATAATTGAATAGGAATTAAATAATTTTAAACCTAAATAGAATCGATTTTGAGCACTTGATTTGATATACTCACTTTGATCCGCCTGAGATGGCTCATCTACCCTATTTACAAATTCAAGCCAAATCAATTTAAACTATAAGTAAAAAGATTGGCTACGCCTTTCCTACCAGCACTCGCAGCCAAAAGTCGGGCGGGCGTGCTGAAAATAAAAAAGCCCTACTTACATATTCAAGCCAAATCAATTTAAACAATAGGTAGAAAGATTGGCTTCGCCTTTCCTAACAGCACTCCGTGCTGAAAATAAAAAAGCCCTACTTACAAATTCAAGCAAGCTTGATTTGACGTAGAACTTTTTTATTTATTCGTGATCGCGATAGGATTCGAACCTATGACCGTCTGCTTAGAAGGCAGATGCTCTATCCAGCTGAGCTACGCGACCCTTTTTTCAAATGTGGCTGCAAATCTACTAAAAATAAAGCTGATTATTATTATCAATTTAAAGTAAACTTTTAAAATTCTACCAAAAAAAAAGACATCAAATAGATGTCTTTTTTTTATTCTTAAATCTAAATTTTTAATTTTCTTCAACGAACTTGGTATCTGCCATTCTAGTATTACCAAACAAAAATTGGGCATATTTTTTATTCAATTCTTCATCATCACTATCAAAGACCATTAAGGTATTACTAGCCATATTTTCAAGTGCTTTAAATGATGTAAACCTATTGCCTTGTAACTGAGCAGTTTTCAATTTTTTTAAATCTGAAATACCCTTGGGTACAGAACCTTCAAAGTTGTTGTATGAAATGATTATTTCTTTTAAGTTTCTCATTTTTGAAAAATCAGTTTTTATCTGACCAAGAAACTGATTACTTAAAAGCCCTAAAACTTCTAAATTAATTAGTTCTTGAAGACCTTCAGGTAATTCGCCTTGCAATTTGTTACTAGATAAATTTAAAATTCGAAGATTTTTAGCCAGACCTATATTTTCAGGTATGCTACCATCTAAAAAATTATTGAATAAAGATAATTCCTGTAAATTTTGCCAATTTGAAAAATCTACTGGAAGCCCTCCTTTAAAGTCATTCATTTCAAGTTTTAGCACCTTTAAATAAGAAAGTTCAGTTATTGAATTAGGAATTAAACCTGTTAATTTATTGAAGCCTAAATCAAGAGTTTCTAGAAAAACTAACTTTCTCAAAGTATGCGGTAGATTACCCTCCAGGTTATTTTGAGTCAAATGAATTCCTACCACATGATCATTTTCAATGCGAACTCCGTACCAATTACTTACGGGTTCATCTAATGACCAATTAGTATTCCAAGCATTACCATTTGTTGCTTTATAAAGATCAAGTAAAGCAGATTTTTCTTTTTGAGATATTTGACCATTCACAGTGTGAACTAAAACAAAAATTGAGATAATCTGTAAAAAG
Source organism: uncultured Maribacter sp. (assembly GCA_964554895.1). Classification (GTDB taxonomy): domain Bacteria; phylum Bacteroidota; class Bacteroidia; order Flavobacteriales; family Flavobacteriaceae; genus Maribacter_C. Next base: position 14,331 of record CAZKQM010000069.1, read on the forward strand.
TAAATAATTTGTTTCATGACTTGCCCTTATTAGATTGCCATCTTAAACTGGTCCACTGAAACTAATAAAGTACAAAATGCAAAGGTATACAGTAGGACGACAATTCATTTCATAAGGTTTTAACGAAAAAAAAAGTAGTTTCTGATACAATTTTTTAAATTTCTTCAAAATATTCAAAAAAATAGAGGGCGCTCTCGCACCCCCTAAAACCAAACTACTAACTAGAAAAAAAGAATTACTACTTTAT
>CAZKQM010000070.1:0-14495 GCA_964554895.1 uncultured Maribacter sp.
ATTCGAAAGTATCAGGGTTAACTAGGTCGAGTGATTTCTTATAATAAAAGTCGATAATCTTCTCTTCTAAAAATAATTTCAAATTTTCGATATCTCTCTCTTTTTCGTACATCTGGTATGATTTCTTCGTCATAGTGCTTTTAAAATCAGATAAATAACCTATTGGAGTCTTAATATCTTCAAATTTGGTATAGTTTAGAAATTGATCTTGCATCCATCTATGACCAACTAATTTCTCTAAACGTTCTTTAGCATCGGCCTGAAGTTTATTATATTCTAGTACTAATCTTTGACTTTCAGTTTTGATTTCTTCTGAGGATTTTCCGTTTAAAGGATGCTTGTCAATCTCAAGATTTTTAACTACAAATATTTTTTCCAAAGCCCTGTCTATTTTTAACATGTCTTCTTGAATTTTTTTAACCACTTCAAAAAGCGCTTTGTCATATAGCTCAAGAAAATCGCCATAGCCATAGAGATGTTCTAAAAAAACAATGGCATTTTCTTTATAGGGTTCTTCTCTGGTTTGTTCTATTGCTGTTGCCAAAAGTATTTTTAATTCATCTTTTTTGAAGATTGGAATCTCTTCAAATTGTGGGCCTGCAAAAACACTTTGGAGTTGTTGGTTGATTTGTTCGATGGTACCATTGTAAATTACCCCACGATATTTAAAATTAATTATATTTTGGTTGTCTTTAGGAATGCCATTACCTTTCTTGATTTTAATTTTAAAATTATCGAAAGTATAGCTATACCCAAAGGTTGCTGTAAAATCTCTACTGTTGTCTGAATTAGTTGACCTAAATAAAGTCAGTAGATTCAGATTGAAATTATGACGTTCTAACCAAACATAGTTTCCGCCTAATCTGAAATTGTAAATATTGTTTTGTTGCTCGCCATTACTAAAGGAAGTATTGTAAGAGCTAGAAAAATTGGTACGGAGCTTTTTATCAAAAAATTGTTTACCAATTGCTAATGTGGGTCCGAATATAAGGCTCTGATCATCTATTCCGATTGCGTTGTAAGACGTATTTGCGGCCAATGAAATATTCAAAGCTTCTTTCGGATACCCCCAAGTGTATGCGGCTGCCCCGTTATAGAATTGACTATTACCGCCTTCGATTGTTTCACCTTCTTGTTGGTTATCAGAATTTTGATAAAGCAAATTCAAGCTAAAATTATGCTGCTTGGTTTCTGTTTTTTTGACACTATAATTAGCTCCGAAATTGGCATTCTGCGAGATTTGACGATAGTTTAGTGTATCTACATTATCAAATTGATTGACCTGATTAATAAAATCAAATTGATCTCTGATGTTGGTAAAAGATTGAAAATTTGAATAAGATGCATTTAATCCGAGTTTTTCAGAAGCCGTGTAATTTACATTTACGGCACTAACAACCCTTTGTTGTTGTGAAGATTTAGCTTTATTCAAATTATCTTGCTGAAGGCCTGCATTGACACTAACATTCACTTTATTATCAAAAATGGATTGGCTAGCATTAACCGTAATATTTTCTAGGTCATTGTTAAAGAAATAGGCACCTAAGGTTCTATAATCGGGATCAATACGTTCATAACCCATTCCCAATACACCATTACCTGCCGGGTAGCTGAAAGATGCATTCAAGGCGTTGTAGTAGTTGGTGCTGATATTTTCATCATGAAGAAACGACAAGACCCTATTTTGACTTGACGCTTCAGTAAGCCTTGTATCTTCTGTTACTGCAGAGGTTGCATATTCAATTCTGAGCTGTGCTTTGTCGAATAATCTAAATTCCGTTTCAAAAGAAACAACAGTATTATCCTTAGGGGCTAAACCTAATTCGGTTGGAAAAGGTTGAATTATTGAAGATTCATCATCCTTCCCTTTAAAATAGATGACGCCTAGTTTCAATATGTCAAAATCATACGATGCCTTAAAGCCATATCCGACTCTCCTATAGGCTGTAATTCCTTGAGGCTCTTCCTCATTATATTCTGTTGCCCTTAAAAAGCGACCATACAGGGCACTAATTTGAAAGGGACCTTCTGGCGTAAGGTCAAATCCGACACCCGTAAATTGGTGTCCTGCTAAGGTATAAGGTGAAAATGTCATGTTGGCATCGCCAATATGTGCAGAAACCCATTTATAAGATGGATTAAAACTTAAACGATTGAATTTAAAGGGATTTGGAAAATTAAATTCCTGATTTGAATACGTGAAGGACAGCGGTATATTGTAAAGCCCAGCAATATTAAAGTTCAGATTACCTGTTAGAAAATAGGTAAAGGGTTGACGGTTTGAGGTGCCATCATAGTATACAGCATTTGCAGCAATTCCTCCATTGTATTTTAATAATTTGTCTTTTCCGACATTATCAAAATTAATACTCTGAGAGAACGTTTTTGCAAAACACAGTACTACAAGGACGATGCTTAGATGTAGTGCTTTAGTTCTAATTTTGGTTGGTTGTTAGGACGTATAACTCTAATAGTAAGTAATATACCGTGCTCTCTGTAGGGGGGAAACAAAATGTTGTGAAATAGGCAAAATGTGATTTATAAAGCTAATTATATGTGGTTGTAGAATTTTCTTACTGGAATCATATTTAATTGTAGGTTTTAATTTTGGTAGCTATTCAACTAATGAAAACCCTTTGAGCGGCATATAATGTCATAAACTTCTCACTCCAGTTTTATTTCATAAAAAAACCCTGACTAATCATCAGGGTTTCATGTCACTTCGTGACCTGGCTGGGGCTCCCTTCGGCTTCGCTCAGGATAAACTTCTCACTCCAGTTATATTTCATAAAAAACCCTGACTAATCATCAGGGTTTCATGTCACTTCGTGACCTGGTTGGGGTTCGAACCCAAGACCCTCTCCTTAAAAGGGAGATGCTCTACCAACTGAGCTACCAGGTCAAAATTTCAATGCTATAATTTCTTATTAGCGGCTGCAAATATACATCGATTCATTTATTTTACAAGTTCATTTCAATATAAAATTTTCTTTTCTTTGAGTTTGCTAACTTTTAACGCAACTTTACACAAAATTTTAAGAATGCATATAATTCTGGTGGGGTATATGGGTAGCGGTAAATCTGTGGTTGGAAGGAAGCTTGCTCAATCGCTTAACCTTCCTTTTATTGATTTAGATACATATATTGAAAGCAAAGAAAATAGAAGTATCAAGAGCATTTTTGATAATGATGGCCAAATTTATTTTCGAAAGAAAGAGCATCTTTATCTTAAAGAACTTTTAACTTCAAATCAACGTACCGTTATTGCCACTGGAGGTGGTGCCCCCTGTTATGCAGGTAATATGGATGTCATGCTTAAGGCAAGTCAAAACGTCTTTTATTTAAAAGTATCTATAGGCGAATTGGTTACACGTTTATTTCCTGAAAAAGAAAAACGCCCTTTGATTTCGCATTTAAGTAAAGAAGAAATGCCTGAATTTTTTGGGAAACATTTATTTGAACGAAATCCGTTTTATGCCCAAGCCAAGCACACCATTATATGTGATTCTAAATCAATTGAAGAGATTATTGAAAAAATTCAAAGATACTTAGTCTAGGTAGACCAAATCATTATTGGTTTCAAACTTCACATTAACATGCTCTTGTAAAGACGTAGACAACGAAATACCCTTATAATCTGCTTTTACAGGATATTTTTTATGGTTTCGATTGACCAAAACTGCAGTTTTTAATTGCTTTAATGGAGTTTTTAAAAAGTGATGTACCCCATAAATTAAAGTGGTGCCTGAGTTTAATACATCATCGACTAAAACAACTGACTTGTTTTTGTAATCTTTTTCTAAGATAGAGGTAGATATGTCAGAATTCAAAGGATTCTCTTTATCCATTTGAATTTTACAAAGCAAGATTTCAGCTTCACAAATACTTTTAAGAACTTTTTGAATTTTTTTAGCAAATTTTAAGCCTCCACCTTCAATGCCAGCAATAATGATTTCTTTCTCATCAACATTAGCTTCTAAAATTTGAAAAGCAATTCTGCGAATTTTATGTTGAATTTGATCGTGTGAAAGTATTTTGTTCTGCATGAAAAATTCAATTTATATTCAAAGATAAAGAAACCCATTTATACATCTACATCAAGGTTCTATTTGAAAGTGCTATTCTTCAGAATCATCTTTTTCAGGAGCTTCTAAAAAATCTTCAATTTCTCTACGGTCTTTTTTAGTGGGTCGTCCTTCTCCCTTTTTACGATATGATTCTCGCGTATAGCCTAAAAGTTTTTGGTGTTCAAATTCTTCTTTTGGTGTGGTATCTTGTCTATACATAGCTACCAACTTTGCACCAACCCGGCTTTTTGGAACATCTAGAACCGTTAAATGATAATTTATTTGGTTTTTTCTAACACTAATTTTATCCATGGGATAAACCTCACGAGAAGGTTTAACCGTTTGGTTGTTAATTTTAACCTGCCCCTTTTTACAGGCATTGGTGCCCATATTTCGAGTTTTAAAATATCTCAAACTCCATAAAAACTTATCAATTCGCATTATTAAATTAAAAATCTTTGTTAAGGTTTTTTACAAAAATAGGGGAAAATTGTATCTTGCTAGCTATAAGAAATTTTGCATGAAAAAGTATTTGTTATTTAGTTTTGTTTTCCTTTTAATCACGGTCTTTTCTTGTGGAGATGATGATGGTATTCTTGAGGGTCTAGAATTTGAATTACGACCTTTGAGTGAAGTTGAGGTTGAAGATGATGCCGAAATTCGCGAATTTTTAGAAACTCATTATTATAATTATGAAGAGTTCAATAACCCCCCTGCTGGTTTTGATTTTAAAGTAAGGTTTGAAACCATTGACGAAGAGACTGACCCAAACATTATTCCTCTTATAAATCAGGTGGAAAGTTTAGTAGTAAATCAAGCCTCCTCTGATTTTGGTTTTGATGATGGTGAAGAAATTGATCATACTTTATATTTTCTAGAGGTGCAATCAGGAGTCGGTGGTAGACCAACAATTGGCGATCGTGTGGTATTACAGTATAAAGGCACCCTTTTAGATGGTACAGAGTTTGATAGTGTTTCAAGCCCTATAAATCAATACCTTTCTGGAGGTTTTGTCGAAGGATATTCTAACGGAGTGATAAACTTTAGGGCAGGCGTTGGACCCATAGAAAATGGAGATGGTACCGTAACTTACCAAGATTTTGGTATTGGTCTTATTTTTATGCCATCTGGTTTAGGCTTTTTCGCAACTGCTCCAACAAATCCTGATGGTAGTAGTTCCGCAATTCCGGCTTATTCGCCCTTAATTTTTGAAATTAACCTTTTTGAATTTGAAGAAAATACCGATTTTGACGAGGATGGAATTCCTTCTATTTTAGAAGATGTAGATGGCGATGGTAACTTGAATAATGATAATACTGATAATGAAGGGGAATTGATTTTTGTACCAAATCATAGAGACCCAGATGATGATGGTGATGGTATTTTAACCCTTGACGAAATAGAAGTAGATGCTGATGGCAATTTTGTAGGTTTCTTAGATTCTGATAATGACGGTATCTTCGACCATCTTGATAATGATAATTAATCAAAAAAGCCCTTTAAAAAGGGCTTTTTTTATGTTTTGTTTGTACTTTTCAATACGTAACTCTGTAACTTAAAATTTAAAAGAGGCTGCAAAAATAACCTGTTTAGGTCTTGTATCAATACGGCCATTTACATCCGTTATATTTTCACTAATGAAGTTCGTTTCATTTTCTGTAAAACCTCTTTCATAGCGCACATCAAGACCAACAGGACCAAGATTTACGGCTAAACCAGCATGTAGACCTATAGTAAAATCTTTTTCAGCTTCACTCAAATTGAAACCTTCAAGTTCATTATCAAGTTGATATTGAAGTGCGGGTCCTGCAAAAACGTGTAAGGGTCCAACTATTTTTAATCCAAGTAGTAAGGGTAAATCTAATTTGGTTATGTCAAAAGCAACTTCGCTTCCGTCAAGCATATAAGTACTTTGAGTGGCAGTATATTGCAATTCAGGTCTGAAATAACCTCTTGGAAATTTAAGTTTTCCGAATACACCAATATGATAACCAATTTTACCTTCTGCTCCTGCAACAATATCTGCAGCAGCATTGCTGACTGTGGTAATTAAATTGCCATTTTCATTGTAATTGACTCCGGCTTTGATTCCGAATCCTGAACCCTTTTGAGCAAATGTTACTGTGCTAATTAAAGCAACTAAAGCATGAAGAATTGTCTTTTTCATAATGGATGCGTTTTAATAAGATATCTGAATAGATATCAAAAACGATACCATTCATTACTTTCTCTCTAATACCTTAGAAACGGCGCTTATGATAGCTTTATTGTTGAGTCCGTATTTATCCATCAACTGGGCTGGAGTTCCACTTTCACCAAAGGTATCATTGGTGGCGACGAATTCTTGGGGAGTTGGGTATTGGCTAGCAAGGGCTCCGGCAACACTTTCTCCTAATCCACCTAAATAATTATGTTCTTCTGCGGTTACTATACATCCTGTTTTTTTAACAGATTTTAGAATCGCATTTTTATCTAATGGCTTGATGGTGTGAATATTTATAACCTCTGCTGAAATACCTTTAGTTGCCAACACTTCAGCGGCTTGTAGCGCCTCCCAAACTAAATGACCTGTGGCCACAATAGTCACATCGGTACCTTCTTGAAGCAAGATGGCTTTACCAATTTCAAACTTTTGGTCAATAGGTGTAAAGTTCGCGACCTTAGGTCTTCCAAAACGCAAATAAACGGGTCCGTCATAGGAAGCAATAGCAATTGTGGCGGCTTTAGTTTGATTGTAGTCACAAGGGTTGATGACCACCATACCAGGTAACATTTTCATCAAACCAATATCTTCAAGAATTTGGTGGGTAGCACCATCTTCTCCTAAAGTAATACCAGCATGAGAAGCACATATTTTTACATTTTTACCGGAATATGCAATGGACTGACGAATTTGGTCATAAACCCTACCCGTTGAGAAATTGGCAAATGTACCCGTAAAAGGTATTTTTCCGCCAATGGTTAAGCCGGCAGCAATACCCATCATATTGGCTTCAGCAATTCCAATCTGAAAAAATCGATCAGGGTTTTCTTCAATAAATTTTTGCATTTTTAGTGAACCTACCAAATCAGCACAAAGTGCCACCACATTTGGGTTAGTTCTTCCTAATTCAGCTAATCCGGCTCCAAAGCCACTACGGGTATCGTTTTTTCCTTGATCTGTGTATTTCTTCATTCGTCCTCCCTTAACCCCTCCAGAGGAGGGGGATTGGTTATTATTTAATAAGCGTTACTATCAATTTGTTAATTTTAATTTTTTGAGCCTTCTTTTTAGAAGAATTAGAGGATCATTAATAATCGCCTAAAGTTTCAACGTTTTGCGCTAAAGCACTTTCTAATTGTTCATCGTTTGGGGCTTTACCATGCCACGCATGAGTATGCATCATAAAATCTACGCCATTGCCCATCATGGTATATAATAAAACACAAACAGGTTTGCCTTTTCCGGTTCTTGATTTTGCCTCTTTCATACCTTCTAAAATAGCAGCAAGGTTGTTTCCTTCTTTTATTTCAACAACATTCCAATCAAAGGCTTCAAATTTCGCTTTTAAGTTACCCATAGGCAAAACATCATCGGTGGCGCCATCAATTTGTTTTCCGTTTAAATCAATAGTGGCTATAAGATTATCAACTTTCTTGCCTGAAGCATACATAATGGCTTCCCAATTCTGACCTTCTTGCAATTCGCCATCGCCATGAAGGCTGTAAACTAATTTAGAATCTTTATTTAATTTTTTGGCTTGTGCTGCACCTATGGCTACTGACATACCTTGACCTAAAGACCCCGATGCAATTCTGACACCTGGCAATCCCTCATGAGTGGTAGGGTGTCCTTGTAATCGAGAATCAATTAAACGAAAGGTATTTAATTCATCAACTGAAAAATATCCCTTTCTTGCCAATGCACTATAATACACTGGTGATATATGTCCGTTAGACAAAAAGAAAAGATCTTCTCCATTTCCATCCATATCAAACCCTTCATTTAAATCCATTAATTCGTGATACAACGTAACAAAAAACTCCGCACATCCTAAAGAACCCCCAGGGTGTCCTGAATTTACTTTGTGTACCATTCTCAGAATATCGCGTCTGGTTTGCGTTACTATATCTTGTAATTGATTTAAATCAGGCATTATTTCAGTATCTAAATTTGAAGCTCAAAAGTACTGGCAAACTTTTGTCTTTACAAGACGGAGTTATCATATTTTATTAACTAAAAAAAATGAAAAGATGAAGTCTTTTACTTTTTGAGTATTGCACTTAAAACGGGTTTGAATTTTATTTTTTTGTTAAGGATTATATGCCGCGTAGTTACCTATCTTTACCGATTAAAATCAAGATTTGAAATTTACACTTGAACATATTGACCCCAATTGCAAAGCTAGAGCTACCACTATGGTCACTGATCATGGCATAATTGAGACCCCAATATTCATGCCTGTGGGTACCATGGGTACCGTTAAAGGGGTACATCAAAGAGAATTGAAAGAAGAAATTAAACCCGATATTATTTTAGGTAATACGTATCATCTTTTTCTTCGACCCAAAATTGATATTATAAAACAAGCTGGCGGATTACATAAGTTTATGGGATGGGATAGTAATATCTTAACCGATAGTGGGGGGTATCAAGTGTACTCACTTTCGGCAAATCGGAAAATTAAAGAAGAAGGTGTAAAATTTAAATCACACATTGATGGTTCTTTACACACCTTTACACCAGAAAATGTAATGGAAATTCAGCGCGTGATTGGGGCTGATATTATTATGGCTTTTGATGAATGTACGCCCTACCCATGTGAGTACAATTACGCCAAAAGATCCATGCACATGACCCATAGATGGTTAGACCGCTGTATTGCTCATTTGAAAAAGACCCCTTATGAATATGATTATGAGCAAACTTTTTTTCCGATTGTTCAGGGATCTACTTATAAAGATTTAAGAAGACAATCAGCCGAGTATATAGCCAATGCTGGTGCTGAAGGAAATGCCATTGGCGGACTATCTGTAGGCGAACCAGCTGAGGAAATGTATGCCATGACTGAGGTAGTTTGCGAAATTTTACCTGAAGATAAACCGCGCTATTTAATGGGGGTAGGTACGCCCATAAATATTCTTGAGAATATAGCCTTGGGTATTGATATGTTTGATTGTGTGATGCCAACCCGAAATGCACGAAACGGAATGTTATTTACAGCTCACGGCACCATCAATATCAAAAATAAAAAGTGGGAAGATGATTTTTCGCCCATTGATGAAATGGGCCACACCTTTGTTGATGTAGAATATTCTAAAGCTTATTTAAGACACTTATTTGCTGCTAATGAGTATTTAGGAAAACAAATTGCAACGATTCATAATTTAGGTTTTTATCTTTGGTTAACCAGAGAAGCTAGAAAACACATCATTGCCGGAGACTTTGCTTCTTGGAAAAATAAGTTGGTAAAACAAATGGATAAGCGACTATAAAGTGACCCTATTAGATAAATACATATTAAAAAGATATCTGGTTACTTTTTTAGTAATGCTATTCTTGTTTATTCCAATAGGCATTATGGCACATTTGGCTGAACAAATAGGAAAAATTCAAGATAAAAAAGCACCTTTAGGAGAAGTGCTAACTTATCTGGGCGATTTTAGTATTTATATAGGTAGCCTTTTGTTACCCATTTTCTTATTTCTTTCCGTCATCTTTTTTACCTCAAAACTAGCGAGTAACACCGAAATTGTGGCGATACTGAGTTCAGGTATTTCTTTCAATCGATTTCTTAGACCGTACATGATTGGCGCAAGTATTGTGGCACTAATAGTTCTTTTAATGAGCATGTTTATTGTGCCTTCAGCGAGTAAAGGCTTTAATGAATTTAAGTACAAATACCTTAAAAGATCGGGTGCTGAACGTATAACGAGTAACATCTTTAATCAGCTCAATGAGTCTGATTTTATATATGTGAGTAGTTTTGACCCGGCCCGTCAGGTTGGGTACAATTTCACTTTTGAACGGTTTACTAAAGAGAATAAACTTGATTTTAAAATTTCTGCATCAAACATTCGTTGGGTTGAAAAAGATAGTCTTTACCGCCTTACTAATTACCGTAAACGTACTATTTTAGCTGATACTTCATTCGTTGAAAGAAAGAGTAGATTAGACACGCTTTTTACATTTAAAATCAATGATTTAACACCTGTTTCGTATGTGGCAGAAACGAAAAATTCATTAGAACTCAATGATTTTATTGAAGATCAAAAGAGAAAAGGGGCTTCTAATATTAATGCCTATATTTTGGTAAAATATAAACGTTGGGCGCTGCCATTATCCGTATTTATTTTGACGATTATTGGGGTTGCGGTTTCATCAATGAAGCGACGTGGTGGTATGGGTTTGAATCTGGCATTTGGTATTGTGGTTGCTTTTGTTTTTATTTTCTTTGACAGAATATTTAGTACCCTCGCTGAGCAAGCTGGTTTGGCCCCTATTCTTGCAGTGGTTATACCCAATACATTTTTTGGTTTATTGGCTTTTTACTTACTGCAAAAAGCAAAACGTTGAGGCATGCGTTCGAACTTAAAAAATTATATCCATCTTCATTTTATTGTATTTATATGGGGATTTACTGCCGTTTTAGGCAAACTCATTTCGATTGACGCCATGCCCTTAGTGTGGTATCGAATGGGAATTGCATCTGTCATAATAGGAATCTTCATGCTTTTCAGAAAATATTCTTTAAAAATTTCTAAGAAGACTTTTTATCTTTTAGCGATTGCCGGGGCAGCATTGGCGCTGCACTGGGTCACTTTTTTTTGGGCCATAAAGGTGTCTAACGTTTCTATCGCTTTAGCAACCATGTCAACGGGCGCTTTATTTACGGCGTTAATTGAACCTATTTGGTACAAACGTAAATTTATTTGGTATGAATTGATTTTTGGCCTCTTAGTAGTGGGTGCTCTTTTTTTAATCTTTAAAGGTGATACGCAATATGGCGCAGGTATGTTGATAGCGGCAGTGGCTGCTTTAATGGGGGTCGTGTTTACCTTAATAAACGGTCAGTTGGTTGCCACAGAAAAAGCAACAGTAATTGCATTTTACGAACTGTCAATAGGAGCTATTTTGGTAACATTTTTTCTAGCCTTTCAATTTAAAATGGATACTAGTCTTTTTGAGATTTCTTATAAAGATTTACTATTTATTTTGATTTTGGCTTCGGTTTGTACCGCTTATGCTTTTATAGGTGGTGTACATGTTATGAAACATATTAGTCCGTATACGGTAATATTAACCGTTAATTTAGAGCCTGTTTACGGTATTTTGATGGCTTTCTTCATTTTTGGAGAAAGTGAAAAGATGAATTCTATGTTTTATCTCGGAGCATTGGTCATTTTAACAACTGTGATTGCTAACGGAATTTTAAAAAATAAAAGCGCCGTAAAAAACAGAGAGCTGAGCTGAGAATACCTGATTAAATTTTATATTTGCGATACTAAATAAAGAAAACCTCTATATGGAATATCTTGATTTTGAACTGCCTATTAAAGAGCTTGAAGAACAGCTCGATAAATGTATGATTATTGGAGAAGAGAGTGATGTTGATGTCAGTGAGACGTGTAAGCAGATTGAAAAAAAATTAAACGAAACTCGAAAAGACATCTATAAAAATTTGTCAGCATGGCAAAGGGTTCAACTATCGAGACATCCAAATAGACCCTATACCTTAGATTATATAAATGCAATTTGTGGCGATACTTTTCTAGAACTACACGGAGACAGAAATGTTAAAGATGACAAGGCGATGATTGGTGGTTTGGGTAAGATTGGTGATCAATCGTATATGTTTATTGGGCAACAAAAAGGTTATAATACGAAAACAAGACAGTTTCGAAATTTTGGGATGGCAAATCCTGAAGGTTATAGAAAGGCATTGCGATTGATGAAGTCTGCTGAGAAATTTGGTATTCCTGTAATTGCTTTAATTGATACCCCAGGTGCCTATCCGGGTATTGAAGCTGAAGAGCGTGGACAAGGTGAAGCGATTGCTAGAAATATTTTAGAAATGACCCGTCTTAAAGTGCCTATCATATGCGTGATTATTGGCGAAGGTGCTTCAGGTGGGGCATTGGGTATTGGAGTAGGAGACCGCGTTTTGATGCTTGAGAACACATGGTATTCTGTTATTTCTCCTGAATCATGTTCTTCCATTTTATGGAGAAGTTGGGAGTATAAAGAACAAGCAGCTGAAGCTTTAAAGTTGACTGCTAATGATATGAAAAAATTGAAACTTATTGACGAAATCATTCGCGAACCTGCTGGTGGTGCACATAGTAATCGAGCCAAAACTTTTGATACTGTTAAGAGCAAAATTCTGGCTCATTATAAAGAATTAGAAAAGTTATCACCAAAAGAATTGGTAAAACAAAGAATGGATAAATATGCTCAAATGGGTGTGTTTCATGATTAATCTACCATTTTAATAAGCTGACTAAAATCTGGAAATCTACTTTTCTAGATTTTTTTTGGTTATCAACACAAATTTGTAACTTATTAACAGCTTAATTGTTAGTGAGCTGTTGATAACGCATCTTTCATTCTTGTTTAAATTATATATTTTCGTCACATGGAGAAACCAAACCCCGTTCTGAGTCGAAAAATCGACAAATCTACACTAATCAATCTTGAAAGGGGAAAAATTCCACCACAATCAGTTGATTTAGAGGAAGTTGTACTCGGTGCAATGATGATTGATAAGAAAGGGGTTGATGAGGTAATAGATATCTTACATGCCGAAGTTTTTTACAAAGATGCACATCGCTACATTTACGAAGCAATCTTTTCATTATTTGAAACTTCTGAACCTGTTGATTTATTAACCGTTTCCTCTCAATTAAAGAAAGATGGTAGGTTAGAAGCGGTAGGGGGCGATTTTTATCTCATAAAATTGACCCAAAAAGTGGCTTCTTCTGCTCATATTGAGTTTCATGCAAGAATAATTCTGCAAAAGTATATTCAACGTAGTTTAATTAAAATTTCAAATGAAATTATAAAAGATGCGTATGATGAAGGAACTGATGTTTTTGACCTTTTAGACACTGCAGAATCTAAGTTGTATGATGTCACTCAAGGCAATTTAAAACGTTCTGCAGAAACAGCTCAAAATTTGGTAATTCAAGCCAAAAAAAGAATTGAAGAAATTGCGAATAAAGAAGGTCTATCAGGTATTCCTTCTGGTTTTGATAAGGTTGATAAGTTAACCTCGGGTTGGCAGCCTAGTGATTTGGTTATCATTGCAGCAAGACCAGGTATGGGTAAAACCGCTTTAACCCTGACCATGGCTCGAAATATGGCCGTTAATAATAATGTACCCGTGGCCTTTTTCTCTTGTGAAATGTCTTCGGTACAATTAATTACCCGTTTAATATCTTCTGAAACTGGTCTTTCATCTGAAAAGTTGAGAACTGGTAGACTAGAAAAACACGAATGGGAACAACTAAATGTCAAAGTAAAGGCACTAGAAAAAGCACCTTTATTTATTGATGACACCCCTTCACTTTCTATATTTGATTTACGAGCAAAGGCAAGAAGGTTAGCCTCGCAACATGGCATTAAACTCATTGTTATTGATTACTTACAATTAATGACAGCTGGTAATAATAAGAACGGTGGAAATCGCGAACAAGAGATTTCTACCATTTCAAGAAACCTAAAAGCATTAGCAAAAGAATTAAATGTACCTGTTTTAGCATTATCCCAATTATCACGTGCGGTAGAAACACGTGGAGGTAGCAAAAGACCTATTCTCTCTGACCTAAGAGAATCTGGTGCTATTGAGCAAGATGCCGACATTGTATCGTTTATTTATAGACCTGAGTATTATAAAATTGATGAATGGGATGATGAAGAGCGAACACCAACACAAGGTCAAGCAGAATTCATTATTGCGAAACACAGAAACGGTGGATTAGATAATATACGTTTGAAGTTCATCGGACAACTCGGTAAGTTCGATAACCTAGAAGATTTTGATTCTCCTTTTGAATTTCAATCTAAAATGAATGATGGCGATGATAATCCATTTACTACAAAAAATCTTCCTGATGCCAACGAAGCATTTGGTAGTTCAATGAATGATAATCCTGAGGTGGATCCAGACAGTGATGTTCCTTTTTAGAAAATTTTAATTTCAGGTATCGTCATCAACTTTAAATCTGAACATTGAAAAAATAAAGTGTAACTAGCATTTTTGCCCTCAAGCAGGTACTTTCTACATTCTTTAACGTCTTTCAAAATACGTATAGCACATTTTTCGTTTACCTTTGAGAAAGTGATATTCATTTGGCTATGCAAAACAGTTTTCTTTCTATATTTTTTATTCTCTTTTCATTTCAATTATCTGCTTCTTCCATACTTATTCCTATGGATGCTGAGGAACA
>CAZKQM010000071.1:0-13906 GCA_964554895.1 uncultured Maribacter sp.
TTTTAGACCACCCGACATCAATGCCAAAGCGGCTGCAAATATATAACCGTTTTTTTGTTTGCACAATACCTGAGTGTGATTTTTTACGATACTTTATAAAATATTTATTAACTGTTTGATTTACAGTACTTATGAATATTAAAAAAATACATTTAGGGCAGCGATAGAGCCATTGTTCGAGCTCTTTTTAAATGTTTTAATTTAACTGCTTGATTTAAAAAAGCGAGTTGCGATAGCGCGATGCAACTTTTGTTGCAGCCCCCAAGAAAAAAGAAAGTGAAAAAAGGACTTATGAAAAGAAGTTCCAAACTAGACCAAAACGTATCACAAAGTCGCGATACGGGTAGTCGGGTGCGGCATAATATGTTCTAGGATTTAAAAAAGATGAATTCAAATGTTCGGCCTTAAGAAAAACCCTTGTTTGCTGTATGCGGGCATTGATGAAAAAATCAAGTAACGGAAAGCCCCCAAAAGCTTCATTATTCTGTACAAAAAACTCACCCAGAACTGGATTATAAGCATTCGAATTATAGCGTGTGAAGTATTTAAAGGTAAAGCCTGTTTGCAAAAACATTGCTTTTTTAAAGGCATCAGTACTAAAGTATAAAGTATTACGGGTAACAAATTCAGGTACATTTAGTACTTGATTAGTTTGTGATACGTTTTGATACATGATTGTATTATTCAGCGCAAAACCACCTAACTTGAATTCTTTATTGTACTTAACTTTCAAGTAATTAACCGCATTTGATTCTTGAACCGGCAAAATGAAACTTTGCTCAGCATCTTCAACTATTGCTTGCGAAGGGTCACTAGTAAAAAAGGTATAATTACCTAATGTACTATATTTTGCATTTAGGTTACCCCATGTTTTTGAGGCAAAGTCAAATTCAAAACTACTTATTTGTTCTTTTTCAAAGCGGGTATCATTTTGCCAATTATAATTTACATATTCACTCTGATACAGTAAAAAATTAAAATTGGGTAATCTTGAAGAGTTGTGAACTACAAATTTAATTTTGTTCTTATCATTAAAAACATAACTCGCAGACGCATCAAAAATATTACCTGTTAATTCGCCTGATAGGTTGTACTTTGCTAAACCATTGATAAGAAAACCTCCTATTTGTTTTCTATATTTTGCACCAATGGCAACTTCTTGGCCTTTTAATTGACTTTGAATGGTTTGCTCTTCAGTAACGAAAACACTATTGGTAAAATAGTTGTAATTATATAAACTTGCATTGGCTTGAAGTTGCCCTAAACTCGCATTATAAAATGTGGCATTGACTTCATTATACATGGTTTTAAGTGACATTTTATCATTTACTTCATTGACTAATGAGCTACCAAAAAAATCATTGGCAAGGTCTTGCTTAAACTGCGAAAATTTTGTTTCATAGTTAAAGGTGTGCCCAAGAGCTAATGATGTTTTTTCAATACGACTACTATCTTTTTGTTTTTTAATGAGCTTATACCCATGTTCTAGAAAATATCTTTTTCCTAATAGACGATACGTTGCATCTCGAAATCTTACGTCTATGCGAATTCTATTGTCAAAATCAGGGTTTTCAATTTCAAATTGACCACGAGTTGGGAGTCCACCATTTTCTTCTGTATCTACATTTTGAGCTGCGATATGCGCCCTAAGGGTGTAGCGTTGGTTTTTAGTTACATAGTTTGTGGTGGTTGTAAAGTTACCCGACTCAGCTTGATTGAATTGATATTTACCAAGTGATCGAAGACTTTTAAAACCTATTGAAAAATTCAATCTTCGTGAGGTATTAAACGCTAATAATGCATCTAGTAGTTGCCCCTGTTCTAGAGTAGTCTTAAACATGAGCTCAGTCAAGGGCGTTGCCACATTGTAATACGTCATGTCTTCAACTTGGCGATAATTAAAATGCTTTGCTCGTGCACCTAAGTTGGGATAAAGGTTTTTACGGTTTGGATTAACACCCAAGGCATTATACGGCTGCCCAATATTACCAAAAGGCATTAACTCAAAATCATCTTTTCTTAAATAATTGTATTTGTACTCTTTATTTATGGTCAGCGTGGTATCTAAATAAGTGGTATCTATTTGGTGCGTAATTAATTGGTAGTTCTTAATAGTAATTTGATTTGCATCAGATTTAGATTTAGGCGGTAACTTTTTTCGATTTTTTCTTGCTAGGGTATCTCTTTCTTGAACAGGAGTTAATTGCGGTTCTTGGGCCATGGTGCAATGACCAATCAAAAACAAAAGCATTAAAGTGAAATATTTCATTATCCGCAATTACGCGACAAAGTTATATTTTTTTGTTCGTAATAAAATGTGAAAGTTTTATTAGGGATAAATTAAAATTACACACCCTAATTTTAGTCGAAAATGGATTAGATTTCTTTTATATTAGCCCTAAACTATTTTTGAATTTGCTCAAAACCTATTACAAAAACAAAATTGAGGCAGGTACGGATGAAGCGGGACGCGGGTGTTTAGCCGGACCCGTTACCGCAGCAGCTATACTCTTACCACCTGATTTCAAAAATGACATTTTGAATGACTCAAAACAGTTATCTGAAAAAAACAGAACTCTTCTTAGACCTTTACTAGAGAAAAAAGCGTTGAGTTTTGGGGTTGCGCATATTTACCCCGAAGAAATTGACAAAATAAATATTTTGAATGCTTCTATTTTAGCAATGCATAAATCTTTAGAGCAACTGAAACCATTACCTAAATTCATTATTGTTGATGGAAACAGATTTAAACCGTTTAAAGATATTGATCATGAATGTATTATTAAAGGAGATGGTAAATATTTGAGCATTGCCGCAGCTTCGGTTTTAGCCAAAACATATAGAGACGATTATATGGCAAAATTACATGAAGAATACCCCATGTATAATTGGAAACAAAATAAGGGCTACCCTACAAAAGAGCATAGAGAGGCTATTAGAAAATACGGCATTACTAAATACCATAGAAAGAGTTTCAAGCAATTGCCCGAACAGCTGAAATTATCTTTTAATGATTAAAAGTTAAAACGATTTAGTTGCTAATCTTGGCCTCAAAAAGGGTTTCAAAATGACGAAGTAATTTTTGTTTGACTTCAGTTTCGTCAATTGATTTTTTACCTAATTCAACATTTAAAGAAGTAACCGACTTGTCTTTTATGCCGCACGGAATCATCAAATCAAAGTACCCCAAATTAGCATTCACATTCAAAGCAAAGCCATGCATGGTTACCCATCTACTCGCACGAACGCCCATGGCACAAATTTTACGTGCAAAGGGCGTGCCCACATCTAACCAAACCCCGGTTTCGCCATCTGAACGCTGTGCTTTTAGGCCGTATTCAGCTAAGGTCAAAATAACCATCTCTTCTAAGAGTCTTAGATACTTATGTATGTCAGTAAAAAAATTATCGAGATCAAGAATAGGATAGCCCACAATCTGGCCAGGGCCATGATACGTAATATCGCCACCTCTATTTATTTTATAGAATTTAGCTTCTTTCTTAGCTAAGGTTTTTTCATCAATGAGCAAATTTGAAAGGTCTCCGCTTTTACCAAGTGTAAACACATGTGGGTGTTCTACAAATAAAAAGTGATTCAGGGTTTCTATATGTGTATCTTCTCGCCTGTTTTTGATTTTCAAATCGACGGTTTCTTTAAAAAGAAGTTCTTGATAATCCCAAGCTTCTTTATAATCTTTTAGACCTAAATCTTGAAAAAGCACTTTTTTATTCATTGGCTTAGAAACGAATTAATACAATGAAGATTTAATCTTCTAGCTCTAACTCAAGATCAAGAATTTTAGGGTTTTTTATCATGTCTAAAAAACTAACGGCTAAGGTAAACGTTTTACCGTCTTGACTAAACAAAGCGTCCTCTGCAGAGATTTTTTTTATTTTTTTAGAGAAAGTATATTTCAAAGTATATGTCGATTCGCTCATAAACATTGCAATCTCTTCTAAACTATCTTTACTTTTTTCAAAAAGTGTTGGATCTACTATTACCGTTGATCTAGAAAATTTATTATTCTCAAAACGATAGGAAACGTCTGTACCTTGACTACCACTACCCATTGGCGATTTGTTACCTGAAAGTGATTGACCATTTAATTCTTGCACAGAAGTTGCATCTTCAAAAGTGGACATCATATCAGAGAGTTCGTTGACATTTTTAAAATCGCTAAACATTGAAAAATTCATTGCCTTGGCTTCTGTATCCATTTGAATACGCATTTTGAAATTTTCAAGACGTTTTAACTTGTCTTGTTTTTCTTGAGACAATTGTGATATACTGTCTTTACGTTCTTCTAAAAGAGATGTAAAATCGAAAATGGAATCCATTTTTTCCTCTTTACCATCTTCTTTCAACTCATCCCCCATCATTTCCATTAGAGAAGACCCATCAAAATTAATGGCTATTTTACCTGAGCCATCTGGTTGAATAGTCATTTCTTCAGTAAAATTACATGACACTATACATAGCCCTAGCAGGGCATACATTAAAAAGAAGCAAAAATATTTTCTCATACTAACAGATTAGAATACAAAGAAACAATTATATACCATAATAGTAAAAACTAGTTTGGATTATTCAAAATTACCAGTGCCGCAATGACACCAGGCACCCAACCGCAAAATGTCAATAATAAAACAATGAAAAAAGAACCGCAGCCTTTACCGATAACTGAAAGAGGTGGAAATAGTATAGCAAGTAAAACTCGAAAGAAACTCATTTGATTTAAATATTTTAATTGATGTACCCTACAAGTCTTCTATAAAGTAATTTTGTTACAATCTATTCAAAGTTAAAACTATAAAGTTTGCAAAAAGAATGGTAATTCAATATTGGTAGTTTCTTTTCAATTTATTCACTTTTAAAATACCCATCTGAAACCCTATATTTGCGGGATAAAAATCAGCGCAATGCAATTGTCAGAACAAGAAATAGTACGAAGAGAGAAATTGACCAAATTACGCGAGATGGGCATTGACCCCTATCCTGCCGCTTTATACCCTGTAGACGCAACTTCAGAAAGTGTTAAACAGGATTATAAAGAGGGCAAAAAGGTGGTGGTTTCTGGTAGACTAATGTCGCGAAGAATTCAAGGAAAAGCCTCTTTTGCCGAATTACAAGATAGTGCTGGTCGTATTCAAGTGTATTTCAATCGCGATGAAATTTGTACCGGTGAAGATAAAACCTTGTACAATGACGTCTATAAAAAATTATTAGATATTGGTGATATCATTGGAATTGAAGGTAAACTTTTCACTACACAAGTAGGTGAAAAAACAATAATGGTAAAAAACTTTACCATTTTGTGCAAAACACTACGCCCGCTTCCTTTGCCAAAGCAAGACACAGACGGAAATACATACGACGAATTCAATGATCCTGAATTGCGCTATCGTCAACGTTATGTTGATTTGGTGGTCAACCCTCATGTTAAAGAAACCTTTGTAAAAAGAACTAAAATTACAAACAGTATTCGTCAATTTTATAATGACCGTGGGTATTTAGAGGTTGAAACACCTATTTTACAGCCTATACCTGGTGGCGCAGCAGCGCGGCCATTTCTGACCCACCACAACGCATTGAACATTCCGCTGTACTTGCGTATTGCCAATGAATTGTATTTAAAACGATTGATTGTTGGCGGATTTGATGGTGTTTATGAATTTTCTAAAGATTTCAGAAACGAAGGAATGGATCGCACCCACAACCCTGAGTTTACCGTCATGGAATTATACGTTGCCTACAAAGATTACAATTGGATGATGGATACTACGGAAGCCCTACTTGAAAAAGTTGCCATTGATGCCAACGGTACTTCGAAAGTAACAGTTGGTAAAAACGAAATTGAGTTTAAAGCACCTTATGCTCGAGTACCTATTTTAGAAGCTATAAAAATTCATACGGGTATTGATGTTGCAGGAATGGATGAAGTTGAACTACGAGAAACAGCCAAAAAATTAGGGCTTGAAGTTGATGAAACTATGGGTGTTGGCAAACTCATTGATGAGATTTTTGGTGAAAAATGTGAGCACTTTTACATACAACCTACGTTCATCACTGACTACCCGAAAGAGATGAGTCCGTTGACAAAAGAGCATCGTGATAACCCTGCTTTGACCGAGCGTTTTGAACTTATGGTTAATGGAAAGGAATTGGCCAATTGTTATTCTGAGTTAAATGACCCCATAGATCAACGCGAACGTTTTGAAGAACAATTACGACTTTCAGAAAAAGGCGACGATGAGGCGATGTTTATCGATCAAGATTTTATTAGAGCCTTAGAATATGGCATGCCGCCAACCTCTGGTATTGGTATTGGTATTGATCGCTTGGTTATGTTGTTGACCAATAATTCTTCAATTCAAGAGGTGTTGTTCTTTCCGCAAATGCGACCAGAAAAAAAGGCTGTTGAATTGACAGATGAGGAAAAAATAATTATTGAGATTCTTAAATCAGATGATTATACCGATGACAAATTTTATTTGTTTGAAATAAAAGAGAAATCTGGGCTAAGCAATAAAAAATGGGACAAAACTATTAAGTCTTTAAAATCAAAAAATATTCTTGAGGTCTTTAAGAGTGAAGACGATTTACTAATAAGATTAAAAGGCTAATTTTTATATTTTAAAAATTTAGTCTAGCTTAGGAGAGCCATGCATATCAGTAAAAAAATTGGCCTCTTACTTGGCCCTGCTTTATTCTTACTTTTAATCAATTTACCTTTTGATTTAGTTTCAGAAAAAGCCGATTCCGTTATCGCCGTTGCTATTTGGATGGTCATATGGTGGATAACCGAGGCCGTCTCTATTTCAGTAACCGCATTATTACCACTAGTACTATTCCCTTTTCTTAAAATAATGCCCATCAATGATGTAGGTGCTAATTATGGTAGCTCTATAGTCTTTCTCTTTTTTGGGGGTTTTGTTATGGCGCTGGCCTTAGAAAAAGTAAATCTTCACAAACGCATCGCATTAACTATTATTAAAATAACGGGCACTACACCAAACAAAGTCATACTGGGTTTTATGATTGCTACGGCTACCTTAAGTATGTGGATCAGTAATACGGCAAGCACAGTGGTAATGCTTCCTATTGCTATGTCAGTCATTAGTTTATTGATAAATGATGAAGATGGCTTTACTAAAAAAGATAAAAATTTTGCCCTAAGTGTGATGCTCGGAATCGCTTTTTCGGCAAATGCAGGAGGTATTGCCACCGTAATCGGTACGCCTCCAAATTCAGTTTTAATAGGACTACTTGAAAATGAATATCATATTGAGATATCCTTTTTAAAGTGGATGCTCATCGGACTTCCCTTTTCAATAATTATGATAAGTATTATTTACTTGGTTATGGTCAAACTAATGTTTCCAAATAAGGGTTTAAATTTTGGGACTTCAAAAGAGGTTATTGAAACGGAACTAACAAAACTAGGAGCGCTATCTGGCAAAGAGAAGATGGTACTTATCATTTTTGGCGTTACTGTTTTTTTATGGATTTTTAGGACTGCCATAAATGGAATTTTTCCTGAATTAAAATTAAATGACACCATGATAAGTATCATGTGCGCTATTGCCATGTTTGCTGTGCCTTATAACTTAAAAAAAGGAGAATTTATCTTACAATGGAAAGACACTAAAGACCTAGCTTGGGGTATATTATTACTTTTTGGTGGGGGTTTAGCTCTGGCAAAGGGCATGTCAGTAAGCGGTATCGTTGATAGTGTGGCTGATGCCATCGCCGCAGGCGATATTAGTATTCTTTTTACAGCCATCTTACTCATCTTTTTAATGCTATTCATGACTGAGTTAATGAGCAATGTTGCCCTAGTCGCCGTTTTGGCACCAGTTGTTGCAGGTATCGCTATTGGCTTAGAAATTCCTATTCTGTATTTGTTAATACCGGTTACCATGGCAAGTAGCTGTGCCTTTATTCTACCTATGGCTACACCGCCCAACGCCATAGTTTTTGCCAGTGGCTATGTAAAAGTTCATGAAATGGCAAGAGTTGGTTTCATACTCAATTTAATTGCAGTAGCCCTTTTAATAGTGATGTTTCAGTATGTAATACCATTGCTATTTTGAAAGTCAAGACCACTAAAAATTGAAAATAAAAAAAGACCCAAAACATTGGGTCTTTAATTTTTATGCGCTGTTTTTATTATTTCGAATAGGCATTAAATCCTTCGGGTAAAAAATCATGGGTATCAAAATCTAAAACAATAGTATCATTCTCATCAATATAATTGATACCTGAAATTCCTGAAGGGTCGGCATAAGCATCAAAGCCTTTTGGTAATTTTCTCTTTAACTTTCGTTGCATTCTTTTACTCAAAACCGGCTCGTTTTCAATAAAGATTACATCCTCTAAATTAATATAACTGGTATACGGATTAAAGTTCTCTGGTAAATATTCATCCGTATTAAAACCAAGCTCTATTTTTTCTTCCTCTTCAATATAAATAATTGAATTAAGGTTAAATTCAACCTCATCAGTGTTGACTTCATTTGCAAATGAATTTTGAACTGTAGCAAATACACTTAAAAATACCGTTAGGGCAATACTATTCTTCATGTGAATCATTTAATTATTCAAGCCTATAACGCACTTTTAAATGAATATTGTTGTAAAATGAAACTAATCGATAAAGTGTATGTGCATGTAAATTAAGAACTTAGCTAAAATAGCAGCCAAAAATTAATGAAGTATTAAAATTATCTTATAATAATTGCATTGTTCATAATAATTGAAGTTCAAAATTGTAGTTAAAATATTTCACATTGCTAAATGATTTATCGATATTTCAAGTTTTAACGCCATAGAAACCAAAAACACCGAATCATTAGGCTTCTTTAAATTAAATTTGAATACCGCTCAGTGTTTGAGAAATTCATACTAAACCGTAACTAACATGTTCAAATCATTACTCATTAAATCGTTTTTAGCGCTCGTCATTTTAAGTACCACCTCAGTAAATGCTCAAATCTTCAAAAAGAAAAAAAAGAAAACAGAGCAAGGAGATGCACCTGCCAAACCCAAAAAAGGAGCTATACAAGCTTACGATAAGGTAATTACAAAAAAAGCTAAAACTGACAAAGGTCTATTTGACGTGCACGTCGTTGA
Source organism: uncultured Maribacter sp. (assembly GCA_964554895.1). Classification (GTDB taxonomy): domain Bacteria; phylum Bacteroidota; class Bacteroidia; order Flavobacteriales; family Flavobacteriaceae; genus Maribacter_C. The sequence continues at coordinate 9,133 of CAZKQM010000071.1, forward strand.
AGACAAACATTTTTATGAAATACCAGATTCTCTTTTTAATAAAGAAATGCTGATGGTTAGTAGAATTGCAAAAACAGCTTCAGGCATTGGCTTTGGTGGGGGCAAAATCAACACTCAGGTTTTACGATGGGAAAAGAAAAACAAAAAAGTTCTTTTACGTGTTGTTTCTTATGGCATTGTTGCTGCTGATTCGCTACCGGTACATGAGGCAGTTGTAAATTCAAATTTTGAACCTATTTTACAGTCGTTTGAAATTAAAGCATATCACAAAAATGACTCAACTGCAGCTACCGTAATTCAGGTTGACGATTTCTTGGTTAAAGATATAAGTGCCATTGGCATGCCTGAATTTTACAGAAAACGATATAAAGTGAGTCGTTTAGATGAAAAACGAAGCTTTGTTGATAGTATTCGTAGTTACCCAAGAAACATTGAAGCCCGTCACGTTAAAACTTATTTTGCAAAAGAGGCACCTTCTAATCAAAGCTTAGGGTCTATTTCTATCGAAATCAATAACTCGATGATTCTATTGCCTGAAAACCAAATGAAACGTCGCTATTTTGATCGCCGAGTAGGTTGGTTTGCAAGAGGTCAAACAGATTATGGCTTAGACGCCCAGGAAAGTAAAACCATTCGCTATTTGGATCGCTGGCGTTTAGAAATCAAAGATGAGGATAAAGAAAAATATGCTGCAGGAGAATTGGTAGAGCCGAAAAAACAGATTGTATATTATGTTGATAGAGCAACCCCTGAACAGTGGGTGCCTTTTATCAAACAAGGCATCGAAGATTGGCAGGTAGCTTTTGAAGCCGCAGGTTTCAAAAATGCTATCATTGCGAAAGACCCGCCAACTAAAGAAGAAGATCCAGAGTGGTCGCCAGAAGATGTGCGCTATTCAGTGGTGCGCTATTTAGCTTCGCCAATTCCCAATGCCAACGGACCTCATGTGAGTGACCCTAGAAGCGGCGAAATTTTAGAGTCTGACATCAATTGGTATCATAATGTGATGACCCTGTTACGCAATTGGTTTTTTGTTCAAACTGCAGCCATTAATCCTGATGCCCAAGGGGTAGCCTTTAAAGATGAAGTCATGGGGCGTTTGATTCGTTTTGTTTCTTCTCATGAAGTAGGTCATACTTTGGGGCTTCCGCATAATATGGGCAGTAGTGTTGCTTACCCCGTTGATTCGCTTCGTTCAGCATCCTTTACCCAAAAATATGGCACAGCACCCTCTATTATGGATTATGCCCGATTTAATTATGTTGCGCAACCTGGCGATGAAGGTGTTGCCTTGATGCCAGACATAGGAATATATGATAAACACGCCATTCGCTGGGGCTACAAACCTATTTTAGATAAAAATGCGGAAGATGAAAAACCTGTTTTAGATGGATGGATTCTTGAACATGCCGGAGACCCCCTTTATCGTTTCGGACATCAACAAATAGGTGATGTGGTAGATCCAAGTTCTCAAACCGAAGATTTAGGAGACGATGCCATCAAAGCAAGTATGTATGGTATTGCCAACCTTAAACTGATTATACCAAAATTAGTGGAATGGACCGCGGAAGATGGTAAAAACTATGATGACCTTAAAACACTTTATGGACAAGTACTTTCACAATATAATAGGTATATGGGTCATGTTTCAAATAATATTGGTGGGGTTTATGAGCACCACAAGACCTATGAACAAGAAGGCCCAGTGTATACTCATGTATCTAAAGAGCATCAGAAAAATTGCATGCAATTCATTCAAAAAGAACTTTTTAAAACTCCAAATTGGATGCTCGACAATGACTTGTTCTCGAAAATTGAATATTCTGGTTCTATAGAACGAATTAGAAGAATGCAAGAACGCACTCTAAATAATATTTTACGTTTAGGAAAATTAGCCAGATTGATTGAGAATGAAACTATGAATGGTTCACAAGCCTATTCATTGATTGAAATGATGCGTGATTTACGAAGAGGTATTTGGTCTGAGCTACGTTCAGGAAGAAAAATTGACACCTACCGCAGAAATCTTCAAAAAGCTCATATTGACCGCTTGGCATATTTGATGACTGCTAAAAGCGAAGGTAAAAAACCGGCATTTGGTGGCTACCAAAAATCTACAGTAATCAATACTAGTCAATCTGATATTCGTTCTTTAGCACGCGCTGAATTAAATACCATAAAAAGGGCGTCAGCAAATGCAGTCGGAAGAACTACCGATACCATGAGCAAATACCATCTGCGTGATGTGGTTGAGCGCATTGACATGATTTTAGACCCAAAATAATAACTCGTTGAACTGTCGGTTTTATTGACCTTTCGTTAAACGGAAGAAAAGTTCGATGACCGTATACGTTATTCAACACATTTAGATAATTTGACCACGCAAAAACGCTCATTGGCAACAATGGGCTTTTTTGTGTTGTAGTTTGAACTAGTTTAGCTTCAGAATTAAAAATTAAAACGCCATGTCATATAAATTAAAAAGTTCGATGTATTTCACAAGTCTGATTGTAGCCGTTGTAATGTACTACTCTATTGATAATTCGAATAGAACTCAAGAAATTAAAATCGCGCAAAACACCATAGAAAATGTTTCAACCAACGAGACATTGAATTAAAAGATATTAGGAGCCACTTTAGGATTTTCTATAAACCCAAAGTTCTCCCCTTGAAATACCTGCTTAGAATTTGAAGAGCGGCATTGGCTTTCCCCAGCTAATGCCGCTTTATTTTTTTATTGAATTCATTCGGCCTCGCGTCTAACACAGATGTTGGTAATCGTTAAAAAAATCATAATCTCTAAGACCAAATTAAACCAATTAAAGTTTGAAACGTCAAAGAGATATAAATCGTAAAAATAAAAACATGAAAAAAATACTATTTGCAATGCTACTGTTTGTTGGATTAACAGCACTGGCACAACCAGGAGATAAAGAAAAAAGAGCAAATCATATGCAAGACCTAACACCAGAACAAATGGCGACCTTGCAAACAAAAAAAATGACTTTGCAATTAGATCTTACTTCTGAGCAACAAGATAAAATTATGGCCATTAACCTAGAAAATGCGAAAATGCGAAAAGCAAAAATGGCGGAACGCAAAGCCATGAAAAAAGATGAAGATGCCAAAAAGCCAACCTCAGAAGAGCGCTATGCAAGAGCCAATGAGGCACTAGATCGTAAAATCGCTCAAAAAGCTGAAATGAAGCGTATTTTATCAGATCAGCAGTTTGAAAAATGGGAAAAAATGCAACATCGCAGAGGTAAAAAAGCTAAAGGCATAAAGAAAAGTCAAGGCAAAGAAAAAATGAAAAAGAAAAATTAGAAATTGTTTTGGTTATTTTTAATAAAAAAAGCCACACTTTACAGTGTGGCTTTTTTTTATGATATTTATGACAATTATCAACCCATCCATTTTGATACCAACCAAAGATGAAAGAAGCGAATACCGTTCAACAATTTGAAAAAATACAAGAAGAACAACTACCAATTGCTAAACACAAACTTCATGACTGGACTCATTTCGCAGGCCTATATGCTGCTGAGCATGTTGCTGCGACAGAATTTGTAATTGGGGCAACCTTTGTTGCATTGGGTGCAAAAACCATGGACATCATTGTGGGCTTGCTCATTGGCAATGTACTAGCCGTACTTAGTTGGGCTTTAATTACAACCCCTATCGCTGTTGAAACCAGATTGAGTTTATATACCTACCTCAATAAAATTGCCGGTAATTCAATGTCTAAACTCTATAATTGGGCAAACATCATCATATTTACAGTCATTTCTGCAGCCATGATAACGGTATCAGCCTCTGCTGTGCGGTTTGCTTTTGACATACCCGCACAACTTGATTGGTATCCTACCAATTTATGGTTTGTATCGATTGTTTTAATTGTAGGTCTTGTAGCCGTTTTTGTAGCCATTTATGGGTTTAAAGCCGTTTCTGAATTTTCAGGTATTTGCGCCCCATGGCTTTTTGTTATGTTTACCAGTGGCGCTTTGGTATTACTGCCTGAGTTGTCACTTGACGTTTTAGATAAAACTTTACCCAGCTCATGGGCAGATTTTGTATCTATTGGAGACCAATCTATATGGACAGGAATAAACAGCAAAGGTGAACCTGGCATAGGTATCATTGAGGTAATTGGCTTTGGATGGGCCGCCAATTCAATAACTCATTTTGGTTTAATTGATATGGCATTACTTAGATTCGCTAAAAAAAAGTCATACGGATTTGCTACCAGCACTGGAATGTTATTTGGTCATTTTATTGCATGGATAGCAGCTGGAATTATGGGGGCTGGGGCAGCCGTAATTTTAGGAAAGGCTATTGTTGAATTAGACCCAGGTGATGTGGCATTTTATGCCTTAGGATGGTCAGGATTTGTAATTGTTATTGTGGCAGGATGGACCACCGCCATTACCAATCTTTATAGAGCAGGCCTAGCCGCTCAAGCTGTATTTAGTAATCAAAAAAGAAGAAAAACAACTTTAATTGTTGGTTTGATTATGGTGGTAGTGGCTTGTTTTCCATTTGTATTTACCAAATTTTTACCGCTTTTAACCTATGCCGGATTACTTGTGGTTCCTGTTGGGGCTATCGTTTTCGCAGAACATCAAATTTTTCCAAAAATAGGTTATACTAGATATTGGTCTAAATATCAAGACTATGCGAATAGTTTGCCTGCTGTGGCCTCTTGGGGCTTAGGTTTAGTATTTGGTTTTGGTTTGAATGTATTGGATGTAATGTCTTTTTACTATTTGTTTATTCC
>CAZKQM010000072.1:0-13863 GCA_964554895.1 uncultured Maribacter sp.
CATCGGTATTAACTAAAATAGGCGATAAATCAACACTATTACCTTCAGAGATTTCGAGATTATTTCCATTTAGATTTAGGGTTTGATCATCTGTGTCTGTAATTCCTGCGGCTACAATTTCATCAATCGCGTCTTGTGTAGTAATTGCTGTTAGACCTGAGTTAGCAGGGTTGTATTCAACTTCAGCTGCAGTTTGATCATCTGTACCACCTCCTGTACCTAAAATCGGAGTGAGATCAATCGTATTTCCATCCTCAATAGTAATCTCGTTACCTGACAAGGTTAGATTTTGGTCATCGGTACCTCCGGCACCACCTGCTAAAGAGGATAAGTCAACTGATACAGGGTTTCCGTCTTCAATTTCAATCGTTAATTGATTCGAACCGTCTAGGGTTGCTGCTGATAAATTTTGATTGTCAGAACCAACTGCTAAAGATGATAAGTCAACCGATACTGGATCTCCGTCTTCAATATCAATAGTCAAGAGATTTGAACCGTCTAAGGTTGCTGCCGATAAATTTTGATTATCAGTACTACCTAGGTTTAATAAAGGATCCAAGTTTACGGTACCTGCAGTTCCGCTTAATCCTAAAATGGTTCCGTTTATGGTTAAATTTTGAATTTCGTTATTCGGACTGATATCTTCATCTTCAGCAATGTGGTTGGCAATGGATTGCTCATTGAGTGCAATATCTAAAACCAACTGGTCATCATTGTAAAATACCCCATCAGCTCTTTCCTCTAAAACATTATCTGGATCATCACTTACTATATCTGCCAAGGTAATAAACTGCGTTGCTGCATTTGAAAAATCTTCAAGTCCGATATTTGCATTATCTAGTTGAATTGGACCTACTGAATTTTCCGAAAGTTTACTTTGGGTTACTGATTGATCCACAATTTTTCCTGGTCCGATAGAACCATCTGCAATATCATTTCCAGAAATACCACCATCTCGAATTTGAGCTGATCCAATACTTTCTGGTGCAACCTCCAAATTATCGCCATTTGCCGTTGGTGTCAAAACTATTGTCTCTCCTTCAAAATTTACAATCGCCTCTGTAGTAATATTCGCGGTACCACCCGTATTTGTAGAACCTTGTAAATTAATCCATTGCGTGCCATCAAAATAGTGAACACTTTGTAAATCAGTATTGTATACCATCGCCCCTTGCAATGGTACAATCGTGTTCATCTGTGCAGTAGTAACTCGAGTAATCACTAGTACTTTGTCAGAACTTTCTAATTCGAGTATTGAGGCTGGATCAATGTCTTGAGGATTGTTTCCAATCTTCACTTGTGCTTCAAGCGAAAAACTGAAACATAATCCTAAAAGTATAAACAGAAAAATCCTTTTCATAATGGGGAATATTTTTAGTGTTCTTGTAACCTCACAAATGTATGATTATCTTAGTATTAACTCACATTTAATTGGTTAAAAGGTAGCTTGAACTAGACTAATCGTTCTAATTATCGATTAAACGTTAAATAATTCTATAATTAAAGATATTTCTCACACAAATAATACAAATTAACAAAAGTTTAGATGCCCTAGTTTTTTTTATAGTCTAACTTGTACTTTCTTTATAATTATATCAATATCAAGTAACAAATGAAGTTAATTTTACCCTTCTTTTTTTCACTCCTTTTTGTACACATTGGTTTTTCGCAAGAAGATATAAGACAAATTTTAAGAGGGCAAGTTTTGTACCGAAACACTTTTGTACCTAATGAAAATGTCATTAATTCGACCAGTGAAATGGCAACTATAACCAATGATAAGGGTCAATTTGCTATTGCTGTTAAAGAAGGAGACGTTCTGGTTTTTACCGCAGTAAATTATGAGTTAATGGTGGTTACCATTACTGAAGAAATTATTCAAAATAATAGACTTATTGTTGAAATTAATGAGAAGGTAACTGCTTTGGATGAAGTTGTTGTTACGCCTGAAGATCAAGAACGATTTATTCAAATGAAAAACGAGCAGTTTAAAGAATTTGAATATGAAATTGACGTATCATCTGAGGTTGAAAATATTGCGCTATCAAATTCGGTTAAGGGTATGAGAGACGGACTCAATTTCGCTAATATTTTTCGTGCATTATTAAAAACAGTTAAGGGTAATGGCGATGAAACAGAACGAGATCCTTTAAAAGTGAGCGAAGTTTTACGTCAGGTTTATGATGACAACTTTTTTGTAACAGATTTAAAATTACCAAAAGACAGTATTGATGCCTTTTTGGTATACTGTGATGAAAAGTTACCTACCCAATCTTTGTTTAAAAAAGAAAATGAATTTCAATTAATTGATTTTTTGGTCACACACAGTAAAACTTTTTTGAAAGATATTGATGCCGCGGAATAAATTCATTTGTATATTTCTTGTGCTATTCTGCAGTACATTAAGTGCCCAAAATTTTTTTTCAAAAAACTTAGAAGGAAGAGTCTACAGTAAAGATGGAGATGTAGCAGCCACACACGTTCAAAATTTAACTACGAACAAGGCAACAATTACTGATATTGATGGGTTTTTTACCATTCAGGTTCATCTTAATGATACCCTCTTATTTTCAGCGGTACAATTAAAAAAAAAACAGATTGTAATCACTTCTGAAATTGAACATCAAAAGATACTTCAAGTTCTTTTAGAAGACGCTGTAAATGAGTTAGATGAAGTAATTGTTAGGCCCTATAATTTGACAGGTAACATAGATCAAGATATAGATATCATTAAAACAGAAGCTATTGTAACGGCCCATACTATTGGGTTGCCAAATGCCTATGCCCGAGTGCCATCTAAAGCTGAACGAGAATTGTTTGAAGCTACAACTGGCGGAGGAATTTTACCTTTAAATCCAATTCTTAATGGTATAAGTGGGCGAACAAAAATGTTAAAAAAACGATTGGCAAGAAATAACCTCTATGAGCGAACACAACGAGTTAAGGCCTTTTATAATGATTCGCTATTTAGTACCCAACTCAAAATACCAAAAGATAAAGTAGATGACTTTCTCTATTTTTGTGAAATTGATGCTACTTTTCAAACTGTAGTCGATTCGCATGATCGCTTGAAAATTTGGGAATTTATGCAAAAAAAAAGTGTTACCTACCTTGAGACTAATACGTCAACAAAAAATTGATTTAGGCATAACATTTGTATGAATAGGATTAAATTTAATTCGAATGAACTACTTTAAAAAAGGATTACTCCTATTGGTTTTACCATTGGTTGCATTTACATCAATGCACAAATTTTATATGAGCGTCACAAATTTAGTATACGTTGAAAAGGATGCGGCTCTTCAAATTACTTCGCGTGTTTTTATTGATGATTTAGAGGCGGTTTTTGTTGAACGTTATGAATTTGACGCAAAATTAGGAACGAATAACGAATCAACAGAATCTGATAAATATCTTCAAAAATATTTAAATGCAAAGTTTGAATTGACCATTAATGGTCAGTCTAAAACCTATGATTTCATAGGAAAGAAGTATGAAGATGATATGATTATTTTCTATGTAGAAGTGCCAGAATTAGAACTTAATGACATTAAAACCATTTCTTTAAAGAACGAAATATTGACTGATTTATATGACGAACAGCAAAATATCGTACACTTCAAAATCAAAGAGAAAAAGAAAAGTTTTGTTCTTCATAAAGAGAATGCAACTGGAGTGTTAAATTTGTAACAGAATTTGCGATATTCTTATAAAAAAACTCTACATTTCAACACGAATAATTTAAAGTATGATTATGAATAAATTTAGCATGTACTTGGCTTTTAGCCTATTTCTTTTTTCAGGCATTCTGTTTGCCCAAGACACAAAAGAAAGAGAACCTGGACATTATAACGAAAGTAAGTTTAAGCAACTGTATGAAGAGTTTTCAACGCCCAACACCTATAGATCTGCATCTGGTGCGCCTGGCCCAAATTATTATCAACAACAGGCTGACTATGTAATGGATATTGAGCTTGATGATGAAAAGGCAATTTTATATGGCGAAGAAACCATAACGTATACCAACAATTCGCCTGATGATTTAGAATACTTATGGGTGCAATTAGATCAAAATGTACGCCAAAAAGATACTAAATCTGCCTTGCGTAATGGCAGAAAAGTGCGTTCAAACCTTAGAGTTGAGAATTTTGCAAAGGCATTTATGAGCGAACCTTTTGATGGTGGTTTTAATATCGATTTTGTGAAAGATGCTAATGGTAAAGCATTATCATATACCATTAACCAGACGATGATGCGTATCAATATTCCCGCTCCATTGAAGAGCAAAGAAAAAATGTCCTTTTCTATTAAATGGAATTATAACATACCAGATCATACCATTAATAGAGCACGTTCAGGGTATGAATATTTTGCTAAAGATGGTAACAGAGCCTATGTGATTGCTCAGTTTTTTCCGAGAATGGCAGTGTATAGTGATGTTGAGGGTTGGCAGAATCATCAGTTTTGGGGTAGTGGTGAATTTGCGCTTCCGTTCGGAAATTATGATGTCAATATAACCGTACCAGCTGACCATGTTTTAGATGCTACAGGTACACTTCAAAATAGAAAGGAAGTTTTCTCAAGAGAAATGATGAAGCGTTATGAGCAGGCTAAAAAATCTTATGATAAGCCTGTTATTATCGTTACGCCAGAAGAAGCGATTGAAGCTGAGAAACAAAAATCAAGTAAAAAGAAAACCTGGAAATTTCATGCAGATAATGTTCGTGATTATGGTTTTGCAACTTCGCGTAAATTTATTTGGGATATGCAGGCCGTTAAAGTTGCAGGTAAAGATGTGATGGCGGTATCGATGTATCCTAAAGAAGGAAATCCTTTATGGGAAGAATATTCTACCAAGGCGGTTGCAATGGCTTTAAAATCTTATTCAGAGCACTCTCTTGATTATCCTTATCCTAAGGCAATTTCAGTACATGCAAAAAGACAGGGTATGGAATACCCTATGATTTGTTGGAATTATGGTAGACCTAACGAAGACGGTACCTATTCAGACCGAGTGAAATACGGAATGATAAGCGTTATAATTCATGAAGTAGGTCATAACTTTTTTCCTATGATTGTGAATTCAGATGAACGCCAATGGGGTTGGATGGATGAAGGTTTAGATACGTTTTTACAGTATTTAGCTGAACAAGATTTTGGTAAAGCGTTTCCTGATGCAATTGCCCCGAATGCTAAATATCCTTCACGTAGAGGAGAGCCTTCTAAAATTGTACCCTACATGGCGGGCGATCAAAGTGCTATGGCACCCATTATGTCAAATCCTGAAAATGTATATCGTTTAGGACCTAATGCCTACGGAAAACCTGCTACAGCCTTAAATATTTTACGAGAAACTGTCATGGGACCTGAACTCTTTGACCATGCCTTTAAAACCTATTCAAACCGTTGGAAATTTAAACATCCAACGCCAGAAGATTTTTTCAGAACTATGGAAGATGCCTCTGCCGTTGATTTAGATTGGTATTGGAGAGGATGGTTTTATACTACTGATTACGTAGATATAGGTATAAAGGGAATGAAAAAGTTTTATGTCAGCGATAGCTCTCCTTCTGGTCAAGTTGTATTGGTTGAAGAAGGTGATGTGAATTTTAAAGAAACTTTAAAAGGTAAAAATCCTTCAGAAAACTCAACTACTTTGAAAGAATTTATGATGGATAATATGACCGAAACAGAAAGAGCTGCTGTCAATGAACCTAAGTACATTTATGAAATTACCTATGACAAACCTGGTGGTATACCCATGCCTTTGATAGTTGAATATACATATGCTGACGGAAGTACTGAAAACATTACCTATCCGCCAGAAATTTGGAGAAGAAATGATAAAGAAGTAAGTGTAGTGATAACTTCGCAAAAAGAGCTTAGTGGTGTCATCGTCGATCCAAAAGCTGAAACTGCAGATATAGATACCTCAAATAATTCTTGGCCGAGACAAGAAGAAAAATCTGATTTTGATAAAATGAAAGAAAAAATCAAGGGTTAGAAATTGACCTTTAACAATACTAAAAGCCCCTTTAAGTAAGGGCTTTTTTCTTTGCATCTTCAAAGTTCTTTATATTTGTAATTATGAATTTCACGTACTTTTTATTCATTGGCGGAGCGGAGATATTCTTTATCATATTTATTGTTGTGATGGTTTTTGGTGCTGATAAAATTCCAGGTATAGCTAAAGGCTTAGGAATAGGCATGCGACAATTGAAAGATGCTACAGAAGATATCAAGCAAGAAATTCAAAAAAGTGCTGATAAGCAGGGTATTGATACTAGTATTGTTTCTGACATAAAAAAAGATATTGAAGAGGTAAAAGAAAATATAAGCTCTGGTATTTCTAATGAAATAGGAGAAATGAAAGATGGGGTAAATAAAATTACAGGTACCATCAAAAGAGACTAAAATGCTCGAAAAAATTCTACAATGGGATGAAGAAGCACTGATTTATCTCAATAATTTAGGTTCAGAAAATTTTGATTTGTTTTGGGTTATTACCACAAACTTTTTTACTTGGATTCCTCTTTTTTTGTATCTAATTATTCATCTAATTCGTACTCATGAGTTGAAGGAATTAAGATGGATATTTTTGTCATACTTAAGCATGTTAGTATTCTTAACCGTCGCCATATTTCTTTGTAAATATACGGTAGGTAGATTAAGACCAATAAATGAAGTTGAACTCAATCAATTTTTAAGATTGTTGATAAAACCCAATGATTTTAGTTTTTTCTCAGGTCATGCAGCTAGTTCTTTTGGTATTATTACCATGGCTTATCTTTTTTTAAGAAAGCATTTAAAATGGACCTATATATTGTATTTGTGGCCCTTATTTTTTTCTTTTAGTAGGATTTATTTGGGTGTTCATTATCCTTCAGATATTGTAGTAGGTGCTTTGGTAGGCATTTTATTTGCAGTAATTTTTTATAAAATGCATCAAAAACTTAGAGCACCCTACATACTGTGAGTCCATCTCTTACCGGAAATAACACAGTTTCAACACGCGGGTCTTTTTTTAATTTCATATTGTAATCTAATAAGGCTTTGGTGGCTTTGTCTTTTGGGTTTAATGGGGCAATAACTTTTCCTGACCAAAGTACATTATCAGATAAAATGATTCCTTTAGATTTGGTTTTTTGAATAATAGCTTCAAAAAAATGAGCATAATTCACTTTTTCAGCATCAATAAATACCAAATCAAATTGCAGGTTTAATTTGGGTATAATTTCAAGTGCATTACCCGTGTGCTGAATGATATTAGCACCATACGGACTTTTATCAAAATATTTACGTTGAATTTCATGCAGTTCTTCATTAATTTCAATGGTATGAAGTTCACCATTTCTTTGAAGACCTTCGGCAAGGCAAAGGGCAGAATACCCAGTATAGGTTCCTATTTCAAGTATATACTTCGGATTTGCAATTTTGGAAAGCATGCTCAAAACGCGCCCTTGAAAATGCCCAGTAAGCATTCTTGGTTGTATAACTTTTAAATGGGTTTCTTTAGACAGTTCTTGTAGTACTTCGGGCTCATTTTCTGAATGGTTAGTGATGTAACTTTCTAAATCCTTTGATAAAAAATGCATCGTTTTTTTTGTAAATATAGTACTTTAGAATGTTGACAATTTTAGAAATACCATGAGTGAATTTATAGTGCGAAAAGCAAGACATGAAGATTTGAAAATTTTGTTAGAATTTGAGCAAGGTATAATAAAAGCTGAACGCCCTATGGATCCAACTTTGGCTGAAGACCCTATTTCGTATTATGATATTTCTGAATTGATTAATTCAGATGACGCAGAAGTAGTTGTTGTTGAATACCAGAAAGATGTAATAGCTTCAGGATATGCAAAAATCAAAAAAGCGCGTCATTATTTAGACCATGATTTGTACTCGTACATGGGTTTTATGTATACAAAACCAAGCTTTAGGGGCAGGGGAGTTAATAAGCTTATTGTTGATGAGCTAATAAAGTGGTCTCACTTAAAAGGATTAAAAGAAATTCGGCTTACTGTTTATGATGAAAATTTATCGGCTCTCAAAGCCTATGAAAAATTAGGATTTAAAAAGCATTTGATTGAAATGCGAATTGATTAATGATTCGAAGAAGACGATTTTATCTCTAAATCAGTAAAATACAATTTAAAATTACCTTCAGCCATTTTATGCATTTTAGCTAATTTGAGACCGTTTATTTCTTCATAATCATCAAAGGTCGTAATCATCGAAGGTGCTGCCTGATTACTTTTTCTAAATACCCCTTCTCTAATTATAAAATCGTCTTCAAAGTATAGATCGTAGGCATCTCCAGGCGTATAGCCACCTTCTTGACCATAAACAATGGTTAATTTTTGCATTACTTTTTGAGAAATTGGCGACATACTTTGTTTTACCTCATAGTTGAAGTTATCGGAGTCCCAAAGCAATTGAAAAGGTAGCAACAACCAGAATTTATCATTTATAAAACCAGCATTGATTTTATAGGCTGTGCTATCCATAGTTGACCAATTATAATGTATAGTGTCTTTGGCGTTATTTGCCGTAATGTCATTTGTTTTGGGTTTCCAGATCCAACTTCTTTCAAAATGCGTGGTATCACGATTTACGTTGAATGTAAATTTCAGTTCGTTAATGTTTTTCCAGTTTTGAAAACCATGTGCATTCGCAATTTTTTCAAGAACTTTTATTTCATTGGTTATTTCTTGTGAACAGACGAAATTGTTCATTAAAATAAAAATGATAGATACGAATAGGTAAGTACTTTTCATATGGTGATTTTTTCAAATATAAATTGAATTAATGAACAATTTCAATTCAAGAGATTATTCAGTTCATCAATCTCCAATTATTTGATTAATTTTGAACTTCAATATCAAATTTAAATATGGGTTCTAAAAAAGGAAAAATACAAGAGGCAATAGATGAAAAAATGCTTGATGAGCGCAAGGTGTTTTTATGGGGAATGGTTGATGATGATTCTGCAAAACACGTAATTGATCGATTGCTTTATTTAGACTTACAAAATGATAAAGAGATTCAGTTGTATATAAATAGTCCGGGTGGTTATGTAACCTCTGGTTTTGCAATGTATGATACGATCAAGTCATTAAAGAGTCCGGTATCAACAATTTGCACAGGTTTAGCTGCTTCAATGGGTTCAATATTGTTATCAGTGGGTAAGAAGGGTAGAAGGTTTATTCAACCCCATGCTCAGGTAATGATTCATCAACCAAGTGGTGGCGCTAGAGGTCAAGCAAGTAATATTGAAATACAAGCAAGAGAGATTATTAAAACAAAAGAATTAAGTGCGCAACTTTTAGCGGATAATTGTGGTCAAAAATTCGAAAAAGTTTTAAAAGATTTTGATCGCGATTATTGGATGAGTGCTGAGGAATCAGTTAAATACGGAATAGTAGACGGTATTTTGAAATAAGGTTCTAGAAATTATATAAAACAAAAAAGTTCTTCATGAAATTTTCATGAAGAACTTTTTTTATCATCTAACACGATTATTTTGCCTTCGCTAAAATTCCTTCTTTAATTTGAATTATAGGAAATTCTGTTCTTCTATTTAATTCAAGCTCTTCTGCATTACAATCTTTTTTACTCGTACAATGATTGATAGGTTTACGTTTACCAAATCCTTTGTATGAAAGTATGTGCGCTTTAGGCACTCCGTTTGCAATTAGATATTCATACGTTGATTTAGCTCTTCTTTCTGATAGGCCATCATTATAATTATGACTACCGACTGGATCAGTGTGTGCTTCCAATCTAATTATCATTTCAGGATACGTTTTGGTCATTACTCGAACAACCTTATCAAGTTCTAAAGCTGCATCTGGCCGTATATTACTCTTGTTGAAATCAAAATAAATTTTGTTCAAGTTTGCTAAAAGCTTTAAGTCAAGTACTGGGTTTAAAACAATGTTTCTTTCCAGCATTCTGGTATTTGATGAAACATCAAAAGTATTGAAGAATTGAATTTCTGTTGGGTGCGTACGTCTTGAGGCTTCAACTCTATAGCTTCCCTTTCTATTTATAGGCATACGATAGTAACCATTTGCATCAGTTACTGTCTCCATTTGAAGGGTCTTCGTTTTTTGATCAAATAATTTAATTGTTACACTGTCTAAAGGTTGCTCGTTAATACCATCAACTACAATACCCTGAACATCAAGAGAAGGCGTAAATTTAAATTTATAAATATCATCACTTCCTATACCACCTTCGCGGTTAGAACTGATATAACCAGTGATACCATCTTCATGACTATAATATCCGAAGTCATCAGCTGAACTGTTGATTGGCGTACCTAAATTAATCACATCAATGATTTCTCCTTCTTCATTGGCAATGGTTGAGAAAATATCCATTTGTCCGAAACCAACATGACCGTCAGATGAGAAGAATAATTGTCCTTCTGGATTAATGAAAGGGAACATCTCATTACCCTCAGTATTAATTATTGGTCCTGCATTTACCGGTACACCAACACCACCACGATCGTGAATTTCAGAATAATAAATATCTGTACCTCCGTATCCTCCTGGTCGATCAGACGTAAAATACATTCTTTTACGATCTGCAGAAACCGTTGGATGACCTGTTGAATAGTAATCACTATTGATACGTATACTTCGATCTTCTATCCATTCACCGTCAATTTGTTTTGCACTAAAAATTTTCAAGTTTATTTCATCTTCAGCACCATAGGCTTCCTGCTTTTTGAAATAATTGTTTCTTGTAAAGTAAATGATTGTGTCATTCTTGTAATCTGTTGAGAAAACAGCGTTACTTTCATGAAATTTGGTATTCACGTTTCCTTTTAATCGAGTTGGTTTAGAATCTTCATTATCTTCCTGAACCACAAAAATATCTAACCATGGTTCTGCGTTCCATCCATAGATATCACCTTCAGTATCACCTATTTTAGAAGATGCATAATACAATTTATCACCTTGTACAAAGGTTCCAAAATCACTTTGCTCAGAGTTGAAAGAAACAGGTTCAACATCATATCGCTGTCTACTGTTAAAAACTACAGATGCTAAGTTACCGTCTTTAAGAAAACGCTTTACTCGTGAGTCATTTTTATTAAATTTTTTATACTTTCTAATCCATTTTTCAGACCTCTGACGTTCACCAGCGGTATACAATGCCATGGCATATTTAAAATAGTAGTCAGTTGGTAAACTAGCGTCATTAATAATCATTTCAAAATGGGGTATAGCCTTTTTGAAATCTCTTAATAACAAATAGCATTCTGCTAATTGACGATGAGCATATTCAATATTAAGATCACCTTCAATCATTTTTTCATATTCGGGTACAGCTTGCGCATATGCGAATTGACTAAAGAAATAATCTCCTCTTTTTTGTGCACCATATTGTGCCTGAGCGATATGAATCATACCAAAAAAGATGAGTAGAAAAGATATATTTTTAAAACGTTTCATAATAAAAGTATTGTATTAGATTTTAGTCTAAAAGTATCTAGGTGATTTAACAGGTCCGAGCTGTTTTTTAACCAATTCATAAATGAGAATAATTTCATGGGTACCACCCGTATACGGTCTAAAATCTCCAGTTGGTAAATCATAAGCATAACCAACTCTAAAGTCTTTATTTACTTGATAATCCATAAAAGCACCAAAATTAGAGGCGTCGTTAAATCGATATGAAGCACCTAACCAAAATTTCTCATTGAATAAGAAGTTTGCTGTAAAGTCATAGGTTGCTGGAGCACCATTGGTAAATTTTGTAATTGCAGTTGGTTTGAATTTAATAGTTGTTGATAAATCAAAAACTAAACCTGCTATACCATAATAACTGGTTCTTTCTAAGGCACTAAATTCTCCTTCATTTAAATCTGCATTTAATATTCTTGGTGCTGAGAAACCAAAATACCATCTATTCGAACCAACATATAGTCCAGCTCCAAAATTTGGATTCCAACTATTAAAATCAGTGTTAAAAAACGGATCATTTATATCTGGATTAGATAATCGGTAATTTGTAAATCCTGCCTTTAATCCGAATGATAATTTTATTTCATCGCTCAAAGGAACAGAATAAGAAAAATCCCCATAAACATAGTTTGTTTTTTCAAAACCCAGTTCATCATTGATGTACGATAAGCCTAAACCAACTCTATCATTTCGCAAAGGCGAGTGAATAGAAACTGTGCTTGTCACTGGGTTACCATCAATTCCTGCCCATTGATTTCTGTGAAGTGCAGTTAAGTTTAAAGTTTCTCTACTACCTGCGTATGCCGGATTAATTGAGATAGTATTAAACATAAATTGTGTGAACTGTGGTAGTTGCTGACTAAAAGCCGAAGAAGCTGTTAATATCAGAACTAAAACAAAAGTTTTATTAATAAAGTTCATAATTTCTAGGTCAAATTTATTTTTGGGGTATTCTTTATTTAAAATTGTAAATCAATTCTATTTCAAAATTACCTAGAACTGATGTTTGTCAGGAATTTAGCCGTTAAACACAGGCTTAAAATCGATTTCAGACAGAAACTTCGTTCATAGGTATTTTTTATCAGTTAAAAATTTACTTACAATATCCCAAAATCTTTCAGTTTTATCGTTAAATGGTTTTTAGCCAGATTCATTTATAATTTTTTTGCTTTTAGTTACCTCCTAAATAGATATATCCATTAACAGGTTGTATATTTTCGTTTACAATGCTTATGATGTAATAATACGTACCTGAAGGTAAAATATCAGAACTTCCGATAGAACCTCTAGGAGCTGTACCACCCCAATCATTTTGATAATCATTATCCTCATAAACCTTATCTCCCCATCTGTTAAAAATCATTACATTGTATTGATAATTACATTGTTCAAGACCTGATATTTCAAACACGTCATTAATGTTATCGCCATTGACGGTGACTGTTTTCGAAACAACTATATCTTTAATGTCACATTCTACACAATCTTTATTGATATCGATAACAAACTCCGCATAGAATTTACAATCACCACCTTCAGAAGCATAATTAATACTATACTGCTGTAATGGTTCATGAATAGCTGGGTTGAAAATACTGCCATCAAGCGTTACATCACCTTCTATTATGGTAAATATTCCATTAGTATCAAAGCCTTCAGGTAGATAGGTTAATAAATCGATAGCTGGGTCTTCAACACAAATTTCAATTTCAATTTCTGCAATATCACGTTGCATTACAAAAATGATTTGTTCGAAAGTTGCTGTATTGGTACATTGATCGGTAACGATCCATGTTCTAACTATCATGAAGTCAGCACCAACGGTGTCAATAATGACTTCTTCTGTGAAGTCAAAAGTATAGTCACCACATCCGTTAAAGAAATCTAATTCAGGAACTTCTGGAATTTCATCGCCACAATCGATGGTAATTTCTCTTGTGAAATCAGCCATTATTTCTCTCTCATCATCGTCTAAGATGGTACCGTTCGCTGTATTGGTTGTGTTTCCGTCAACGAAACCAACCCCAAGGTTAGAAACGATGTTAGAAAGTACCACAGTAAAGTTTTCGGTAGGTTCAATTACTTCATCATCAGTAATTGGCACTAAGATATCGAATGAACTTTCAGTAGGCGTAAAGGTAAGTGTACCTGATGTTGTTGTAATATCATCTGGATTGACAGCGGTACCATTCACAGTTGTATAATCAACATTAATGTTAGCTGCAATAGCACCAGTCATGGTTACTGTAAAGACAGCAAACTGATCTGTACCTTCAGTCACAGTAATATCTGTATCAGTAAATGAGATACCATTACCAGGGTCATTGGCATCATCGTCTAAGATGGTACCGTTCGCTGTATTGGTTGTGTTTCCGTCAACGAA
>CAZKQM010000073.1:0-13308 GCA_964554895.1 uncultured Maribacter sp.
TAAGGTGGGTATCATCTAATTTTCAGCTTATCTTTCTAAAATTTCTGTAGATTCTTGTGGGCCTGTTAAAATGAACAATTCAAAAAAATGAAGTATTTAGATCGCAGAAATTTCATAAAAAAAACCTCGTTAAGTGCTGCGGCGATTGCAACTGCACCCTTGTTGGCCAATGATTTTGAAAGTACACCTGAAAGACCAGCAATGGCATCGTATATGGGCGATTTTTCAGCACCGAAATTAGAAACAGTAAAAGCAGCCTTTATTGGGGTGGGTGCAAGAGGCCCAGGTCATCTACAGTTTTTCGCTTCTTTACCTGGTACTGAGGTTGTTGCCATCTGTGATTTATTTGAAGATTTAGTTAAAAAATGGGGTAATAAAGCAAAATCTATAGGTAAAGGAAATCGTCATCAAAATGTGAATTTATATTTTGGTCATGAAGATAAATGGAAGGCGATGTTAGATGAGGTTAAACCTGATGTTGTTTTCATTTCTACAAATTGGAAAAACCATGCCCCCATGGCGATTGAGAGCATGAAAAAAGGAGCACATGCTTTTGTTGAGGTACCCATTGGAGTAACTTTAGATGAAATGTGGCAAATTGTTGATACTTCAGAAGCTACACAAAAGCATTGTATGATGATGGAAAATGTGAATTACAGCCGTGATGAATTGATGTTTTTAAATATGTGCAGGCAAGGGGTCATTGGAGAACCCTATCATGCAGAAGCTGCTTATATACATGAACTTCGGTTTCAAATGGAAGAACAAGAACGTGGCACAGGTTCTTGGCGAACACATCATTATGCGCATCGAAATGGAAATTTATACCCGACACATGGTTTAGGCCCCGTTGCGCAATATATGAACCTTGGTAGAACTGATGATTCATTTGGCAGTTTGGTCTCTTTTTCAACTCCTGCATTGGGAAGAAAATTATATGCTGAAAAGAATTATGCTGCTGACCACAAATGGAATCAATTAGAGTACAAAGGTGGCGATATGAATACTTCCATCATAAAAACATCGATGGGTAAAACCGTGATGGTTCAATGGGACGAAACGAGTCCAAGACCTTATTCACGGTTAAATTTAATTCAAGGCACTAAGGGGGCTCTTGCGGGGTTTCCAACTAGGGTTGCTTTGGAAGGAGGGGTTGAAGGTGCTACCGATAGCCATCATCAATGGGCCCAGGGCGATCAGTTGGCTGAGTTACGTGAAAAATATGATCATCCTTTGTACAAAAGATTAAATAATGCTACTAAAAATACGGGCCATGGCGGTATGGACGGTATAATGATGTATAGAATTGTAGAATGTTTACAAAAGGGCCTTCCATTAGATCAGAATGTTTATGAAGGATGTTTTTGGAGTGCAGTTAGTCCGTTAAGTGAGCGTTCAGTGGCAAGTGGGGGATTGCCTCAACAATTTCCAGATTTTACACGAGGAAATTGGAATAGCACGAAGCCTTTAGCCATTATTAGGTAGCCAAATATGATGTATAAAAAGCTCGGTTTCGTTTTAATTCTCACTGTCATTTTTTCTTGTAAAAATGAAGTAAAACAGGAAGTGCAATCGGATGAAAATCATGTTGAAAATAATGATTGGATTTACCTTTTTGATGGCACTAGTACTGTAGGATGGCGTGCCTACAATGGCGAAAAGTTACCCAAACAATGGGTTATTGAAAACGGTGCTTTAACTTTTGATACCAAAAGGCGACTTGAAATCAATAAGCAAGGAGGCAGTGATATCATTTATGCGGCTGAAGAATTTGACAATTTTGAATTATATCTTGAGTGGAAACTTCCTGAAGGCGGCAATAGCGGTGTTTTTTATCATTTGAAAGAAGGTTATGATAGTCCTGCAGAGATTAGCCCAGAATACCAATTATTAGATGATTTAAAATGGGAGGAAATCAATAATGCTAAACTGGAAGAATGGCAAAAAACGGGATCTGATTATGCGATGTATACCACTAGTCCAGAGCAAAAAATTGCTAAGCCTGCTGGAGAATGGAATACCACACGTATACTATTTACGCCTGAAAAAGTTGAACATTGGTTAAATGGCAAGAAACTATTGTCCTTTGTGCCTTGGTCTGATGATTGGTATGAGCGAAAAAATGCGGGCAAGTGGAAAGACTATCCTGATTACGGAAAATATAAAACGGGCTTCATTGGTCTACAGGATCATGATAGTCCTTTGTGGTTTAAGAATATAAAAATCAAGAAACTATAAATTATGAAAAGACGAAATTTTGTTAAAAGTACGGCTGCAATTGCTTCAGTTAGTTTACTGCCCTCATGCGTTTGGTCAGAATCTAAGAATAATATACTTAGAACAGCTCATATTGGTGTAGGCGGTATGGGTCATGAAGATCTTAGTGCTATTTCATCGCATGAGAAGGTTCAAGTAACTGCTTTGTGTGATGTTGACTCAGTACGCTTGTCTGCGGCTTCAAAATTGCACCCTGAGGCGAAACTTTTTTCAGACTATAGAAAAATGTTTGAGGAAATCAGTGATGAAATTGATGCTGTAGTAGTTTCAACGCCTGACCATACGCACGCACCAGCTTCAATGATGGCAATGCATCATAATAAGGCTGTTTATTGCCAAAAACCGTTGACGCATTATGTTTCAGAAGCCAGAGAAATGAAAAAAATAGCAGCTGAAAAAAACCTAATTACTCAAATGGGTATTCAGGTACATTCTTTTTACGATTATAAACTTGCTACGTTGTTGATTCAATCTGGTATAATTGGTAAGGTTCATACGGTAAGAGCGTGGTCTCCAAAAAATTGGGGTTATGACGGAGCTATTCCTAAAGGAAGTGATCCCATACCTGAAAATTTAGATTGGAATCTTTGGTTAGGAACATCGGCAGAAAGACTTTATAAGGATGAAATTTACCACCCCTTGAACTGGAGAAAATTAATCGATTATGGCTGTGGTACATTAGGTGACATGGGCGTTCATATTTTTGACACGCCGTATAACGCTCTTGAATTAGATGTACCAAAAACTATTCGCACTGAATCTCGTAAACCAAACGGATTTGGATACCCAGAAAATAATAAGGTAACCTATGAATTTCGGGGAACTAAATTTACTGGAGAGTCCTTAAAATGGGTTTGGTATGATGGGCCAGGAGCACCTGTACTTGACCATGAAGATTTTAATTTACCTATGGTTGAAGGAATGATGATTAAAGAAGATACCATGGACCAAAAGGAAGCCACTCTTGAAGAGAAAACTTCATTGGAAACTAAAGTTACAGCTACTGGAAAGTTGCCTGATCAAGGGGCAATATTTGTTGGAGAGAAAGGACGTTTGCTCTTACCTCATTTCATGGAGTTGCCAAAATTGATTGTTGATGGAAAATATGTTGATATTTCGCAGGAAATAGCAGCAGTTGAAAAAGAGCATCAAATGTCTGAACCAGTGAGAGATTATGCTTCTGAAGCACCAAAACATTATCATCAATTTGTTGATGCTTGTTTAGGAAAAGGCGAATGTACTGCACCGTTTTCTTATGCCTCAAGATTAACAGAAACTATTTTATTAGGTGTCATTGCTGCTCGTTTTCCAAATCAAACTTTGAATTGGGATAGTGAAAATACAAAGTTCGCCGAAGAAGAGGCAAATCAATATTTGGGTGGTGAATACCGCGAATTTTAATTGTTTTGACAAAAAAAAGGGAGCTAGCGACTCCCTTTTTTATTGCTTGTTGTTGTTTTTTAATTCCAAAACATCGCATAAAGTGCTACTAAGGCTAACATCACTGCAAAGGCACCAATATTAAATACAGGACTTGTTTTGAAAAGGCTCTTTGAAAGTTCAATTCCTTTTTCATCTTCGGCACCTTTATTTTGAGTTAAACTAACCATTATAATTACAACCATAGTTAGTAACAATGTAATACCCATTTGATGCATAAATGGAATATCTACAAACATTGAACTTGTAGACCATCCTTTGGGGCCAATTTTAAAATACATGGCAATAGGTATACTTGCCAAAGCACCAATAATTGCTCCCCTGTTTGTTGTTTTTTTCCAGAAAAGGCCTAATAAAAAAACGGCAAGAATTCCTGGGCTTACTACTCCGGTATACTCTTGTATAAATTGAAAAGCTTGATCAATACCTCCTAATAATGGTGCCATGATACTAGCTATTATCAATGCCACAGCAGCGGAGATTCTACCCATATTTACAGTACTTCTGTCACTTGCATTTTTGTTGATGTATTCTCTATAAATATCCATAGTAAAAATAGTAGATGTAGAGTTTAGCATTGAGGCTAAAGAAGATACTATCGCCGCGGCAAGTGCGGCAAAGGCCAATCCTTTTAATCCAGTTGGAAGAAATTGTAATAACCAAGGATATGCCTTGTCAGCTTGCTCAGCCGAAGGTAGGTTCATTAAACCTGCTTCTCCTAAACTTCCTAATATTTGAGAATCGTTTATCATTACGTATGCAGCGATGCCCGGAATTACTACAATCAAAGGTAAAATCATTTTTAACACAGCAGCCATCAAAATACCTTTTTGCGCTTCTGGTAACGATTTAGCAGCCAGGGTTCTTTGAATGATATATTGGTTAAAGCCCCAATAGTATAAATTAGCAACCCACATACCCCCAACGAGTACGGCAATGCCAGGTAAATTTTTATATTCAGGGTTTGATTTATCTAAAATCATGGCAAACCTTTCAGGAGCCGCCTCATAAACAGTGGTTAAGCCCTTTATAAAACCTTCTCCTCCTGAAACAGTATCTAGGGCTAGATAGGTAGTGGCGAGACCACCAATAACTAAAAACACTACCTGAATAACATCCGTCCAAGCTACTGCAGAAAGTCCACCATATAATGAATAAGCGGCAGCAAACATCGCCAAGCCAATTACGCCATAAATCATGGGCACACCCATAATGGTTTCCAGTGCTAATGAACCTAAATAAAGTACTGAAGCGAGATTTACAAATACGTATAGAGCAATCCAAAAGACCGCAAGAATAGTTTTAAGGTTGGTTGAAAAACGTTTTTCTACAAACTCAGGAATGGTATACAATCCTTTTTCAATAAATATGGGCAAGAAATACTTACCAACAATGAGTAAGGTTAATGCGGCCATCCATTCATATGAGGCAATGGCTAGTCCTGAGGCAAAACCAGATCCTGACATGCCTATAAATTGTTCTGCCGAAATATTTGCCGCAATTAAAGAGGCACCAATGGCCCACCAAGGCAACGATTTACTTGCTAAAAAGTAATCTTCTGCATTTTTTTGATGTCCTTTTTTATCACGAGATACCCAAAGACCTACACCAAGTATTAATAGTGCATAGGTAATGAAAATAGCATAATCCCAAAAGCCGAATCCTGAAGTCATAATTTGTAATTATTATAATTGGTTAATTTGGTTAGTTGTAAACGGCAAAATAGCTGTTTTTACTAAATAAAACTATAATTTTTTAGGGTAATTAAAGAATACGAATTAGATATATTGATTAATAATATTCTCAAACAATTCTTGTTTTCCGCTTTTTAATTCAAGTTCACCATTTTCTTTCGCTATTTCATAAAGGTCTTTGAAATCTAATTTGCCATTTTCATAATCTTTTCCTTTGCCAGAATCATATGAGCTGTAGCGGTCTTTACGCATTTTATCATATGGTGATGAGGTGATTATTCTATCTGCGGTTAACAAGGCACGAGCAAAAGTATCAGCACCCCCAATATGGGCATGAAAAACATCATCTAAATCAGTTGAATTTCTTCTTATTTTCGCGTCAAAGTTGATTCCGCCACCTTGCAAGCCACCTACCTTTAAAAAGACTAACATAGCTTCGGTTACTTCGGTTATATTGTTAGGAAATTGATCGGTATCCCATCCATTTTGGTAATCACCGCGATTGGCATCAATACTTCCTAACATGCCATGTGATGCGGCAACCTCTAATTCATGCTGCATAGTATGACTCGCTAAAGTGGCATGATTGACTTCAATATTTAACTTAAAATCATCTTGTAATCCGTATTGATGCAAAAACCCCACAACGGTGGCGCAATCAAAGTCGTACTGATGTTTCATAGGTTCCATGGGCTTGGGTTCTATAAAGAAATTACCTTTAAAACCTTGACTTCTTGCATAATCTCTAGCCATACCCAAAAATCTTCCCATATGTTCTGATTCACGTTTCATATCAGTATTTAAAAGAGACATATAACCTTCACGACCTCCCCAGAAAACATAATTTTCTCCATTTAATGCTATGGTTGCATCTAGAGCTAATTTAATTTGTCCGCCAGCACGTGCCAACACCTTAAAATCAGGATTGGTTGAAGCTCCATTCATATATCGCGGGTTTGAAAAGCAGTTAGCTGTGCCCCACAAAAGTTTCACTCCTGAGGCTGCTTGTTTTTCTTTCACATAGTCTACTATAGTTGCTAACCTTTTTTCTGATTCAATAAAGGTTGATGCCTCTTGTACCAAATCAAAATCGTGAAAACAGAAATAATCAAAACCAATTTTTGTAATAAATTCAAAAGCAGCATCAGCCTTTGCTTTTGCAGCTTCAATGGCATCTGAATGGCGATCCCATTGAAAATTTTGGGTACCAGGTCCGAAGGGGTCTGCACCTTGACCACAGAAAGTATGCCAATAGGCAATTGCAAATTTAAAGTGTTCGCGCATGGTTTTGCCAGCAACAAGATGATCTGGATTATAGTATTTAAAGGCTAAAGGATTATCTGATTCTTTTCCTTCAAACTTAATTTCTCCAATTCCTTTGAAATATTCAGTAGTACCAATAAGTGCCATACTAGTTATTTTTTAAAAGTTGTTCTAATTTATTTTTCCAATTCTGGTATGCCTTAGCATATTCTTTTTTGTTAGAGTCAGGTTGAAATCGCTTTACGAAATCATTTTCAAGAATTTTTTTTCCGAAGGATTCAAAATCGCCTTTGTGCAATTGACAAGCGCGAGCCGCACCGATTGCGCCGGTTGTATTATAAATCTCAATATCTTTATTGATTAAGGTGGTAATGGTTTTAGAGAAAATATCAGAACGAAAAAGGTTGTCATTTCCGGCTCGTATTACTTCAAGTTTAATACCATCAGAAGTCATTATTTCAAGGCCATAAACAAACGAAAAAGCAATACCTTCTAGGGCGGCTCTACAAAGATGTGCTTTACTATGATTGTTTAAATTTATACCTGAAATTTGTGTACCTAAGGTTTTGTTTTCTAACAGGCGTTCAGCACCATTACCAAAAGGATGAATTGTAACACCATCAGACCCAATTTGAACCCTGGTTGCCAATTCATTCATTTCTTCATAGGTTGCCACATTGAGATTATTTAATAGCCAACGATACTGAATACCAGCACCATTAATACAAAGTAATTTGCCAATGAGCTTTTCTTTGTTGGTGTAATTAACATGTGCAAAATTGTTAACCCTTGTACTTTCTTTACTTGATAAATTGTTTGTAATAGCAAATACAACTCCTGAAGTGCCTCCTGTGGCAGCAACTTCACCTGGTTTAAATACATTTAAAGAAAGCGCATTGTTTGGTTGGTCACCGGCACGATATAAAATTGGTGTACCTATTGCTAAACCAGATTCTAGTGCACCTTGTTCAGATACTTTACCTTGTTCTGAAAAGGTATCTTTTATTTCAGGCACCAGATTTTTAGAGATGCCATAATAATTTAATAGTGTTGAAGCGATTGCGTTGTTTTTAAAATCCCATAGAATACCTTCAGATAAACCCGAAATAGTTGTACTGATTGTGTTACTTAGTTTGTATGCGATATAATCGCCAGGCAGCATGAATTTATATATGGTTTTATATAGTTCAGGCTGGTTGTTTTTAACCCATTTTAATTTGGAAGCTGTGAAATTACCAGGTGAGTTTAAGAGTTGTTCTGAGCAGCTTTGACGCCCAAGATTTTCGAACGCTTTTTCGCCAATTTCAACGGCACGACTATCACACCAAATAATAGAATTTTGTAGCGATTTACCTTTTGCATCAACTAGTACTAGGCCGTGCATTTGATATGAAATTCCGATTCCTACTATTTCTTTAGCTTTAATCGAATTTTCTTCTAGTAGTCTTTGTGTAGCTTTGCAAACATATTTCCACCAGTCATCAGGATTTTGTTCAGCCCAACCATTTTGAACTGAAATGATTTCCATTTCAGATTTTGGTTCATTCAAAAGGGCAATACATTTACCTGATGTATTGTCAACCAGTGCGGCCTTAATTGAGGAACTACCAATGTCGTAACCAATAGAATACATAAATTTAAAATGAAATTAATGGTCTAAGAAAGATATTCCTTTTTGAATTGTATAACAAGCTTTTGGGATCGACTTAAGTATAAAAAAAAGCCCTGACCGGGAATCGGTCAGGGCTTTTTATTTTGAGTAAATTAAATTAGTATCCTGGGTTTTGCACTAAGTTAGGGTTAGCTAACAATTGTGAAGCAGGAATCGGGAATAATTTATACGTATCATTATTTACAGAACCAGCGGCTTTGAAAATCCAATCATCAGTAAATTGATTAAAACGAAGTAAATCTTGTCTTCTCCAACCTTCAGCGAATAACTCACGACCTCTTTCTTCTAACATGTCTTGTTCTGTTACAGCACCAATAGGAGTTGCATTTCTTAAAACACGTAGTTCATTTACCATTGCTGTTGCATCACCACCAGATCGCATAAGTGCTTCAGCTTTCATTAGGTGCGCATCAGCATATCTAAAAATGATTTTGTGACCATTAAAAGCACCATATCTTGGATTATACTTAATCACACGGATACCTGTAGTTTCATCGTTGTTGATGATATTAGGATTACCATCACCATCTAAGAAATCTCTTTTGAATGTTAATGGTGCACCTGCTCTATCAGTTAATGGTGTACCGTCCATAGCATATTGCTGTCCCAGTAAGAAACCATTTCCAACTTGAGAATCTTCTAGAACACCATCACCCATTGGTGGAACCCCACCACGTCTTTCTTCCTGACCATCAAGTAATGTAAAATCAACTTCCATTCTGTTAGAATTTGGATCTCCTTCGAACATGTCAAAATATTCTGCTAGAGTTGCAAATCCATTCCATCCACCACCACCTTGAGTAAGCGAATTGTAGTGTAATCCATTGAAAATTACGTTACCAACACCTGAAGGTAAAGACCAGATAGTTTCATTGTCAGGTGTATCACGGAAGATGTCAAAATAACCTGCTTGCAGTGCATATCCAGCTCCTGTAATGTTATCAACCAGTGAAATCACTTCTGCCATATCAGCTGAATCAGGACTACCGCCTAAATTCACGTGCTTGTTCAATAAAATTTTAGCTCTAAGAAATTGTGCAGCTGCAACACTTGCTCTACCATTTGCATCTCCTGCTTGAGGACCTACTGTTGGTAAATTTGATAAAGCGGTATTTACATCATTTAAGATAAAATCTATAGCAGCTTGACCACTCAAAACTTCAGGTACTGAAGATGAAGGTAAAGAGGTGTCTCTAAAAGGTACTTGACCGTAGAAGTCAAGAATAGTCCACATACTTAAAGCTCTTATGAAACTAGCATCACCAATGTTCTGAGCAGTTGGATTACTTCTAGAATCCAGTACTTGTGAAGCTAACAATTGGTTTGCATTCCACTCATCAAACACGCCAATCACAAATGCGTGATCTGGTTGCCATAAATGTTGGTGTAAACTTGACCATAAACCATTATCTCCCCAGTCAGTACCTCGTGTAGGAACAATGTGAGAATCTGCGGTTACTTCCATGAAGGAATAGCGGTTACCTTGATTTTCGAATTGCCCTCTTACCCTGTTGTACAATTCATCAACAGATGATGATGGGTCAGCCAATCCTTGAAAGCCAGTACTGATAATTGAATCAGTTTCTTCGATTTCTAAATCGGTACAAGAAACGACTCCAACAGCCAATAGAAGGCTGAAAAAATAAATTTTTAAATAATCTCTTTTCATGATACTTATTTTTTTTAATTAAAATGATGCGTTTACTCCAAAAGTTATAGTTCTTGGATTTGGAAATGCGGCCCAATCAATACCTCTTGATGGTACTCCAGATCCTAAATCACCTGTGGCAACTGATATTTCTGGATCAAGCCCTGAGTAATCTGTTATCAAGAACAAGTTTTGACCTGTAAGTGATAAACGTAATGATTTGAATAAACCTTCGTTAGATAGAGGCACATTATACCCTAAGGTTGCGTTTTGGAAACGAACAAAATCACCTTTTTCTAAATAACGAGTAGAAACATCAGCAGAAGCACCAGGGGCATCGCCGCTAGTTAATAAATCTGAGGTAACGTTTCTTGCGTTTGTAATAGACCCTGAGGTAAATAATCCGTTCGCTGTGTTGTTGTATACTGAGAAACCAAATTGACCTGTGAAATAAGCCGATAGATCCCAGTTTTTAACATTTAAATTTAATGATAAACCAGTGGTTACATCTGGTAGGGCATCTTCACCAACGAATACTTTGTCTTGAAAAACATCACCAACACCATCTCCATTTTGATCAGCAAAAGTTGGCTGACCAGCAGCATCTAAGCCCGTAAATTCAGCCATGTAATAAGAGAATAATGATTGTCCGGCTGCAAATCTTTGTGCAAACGCACCTGATAAACCTTGACCATTCACAGCACCAGTATCAATCAAACCTCCGAAATCCTGAACTTCATTTTCATTGTAAGCGATATTAAAGGATGTTGAGAAACTAACGTCTTCTTGTTGAATCCAATCATAGCCAATTGCGAATTCAATACCTTGATTTAAGATTGTCGCATCAACATTACCAAATTGGAATGGGTCTGTTGCTGGTGCAGCTGGTGGTGTTTGTAACAGAACATCAGTAGTTGTGTTTCTATAGACATCAACACTACCGCTTAGTCTTTCATTATTGAAACCAAAATCAAGACCAACGTTTAAGTTTAGCGTTGGTTCCCATCTTAGGTCAGGCACGTCAGTTGCAACGATGGCCAAACCATTTTGATTGATATCACCATTATCAGCAATACCTAAACCTCCAAAACGTTGACGCGCTACAAAATTACCAAAGCCTAATCCATCTTGGTTACCAGTAACCCCTGCACTCAAACGTAATTTTAAAGTAGAAACATTGTCACCTACAAAATCTTCTTCAGATAATTGCCAAGCGAAAGCACCAGAAGGAAATATACCATATCTATTTTCCGGTCCAAAACGAGATGATCCGTCCGCTCTTACTGTACCCGTAAATAGATATTTATCAGCTATCGTAAAATTCACTCTACCAAAAAATGATTGCAACTCATCTAAATTATCAAAAGTGTCAGCCGCTACCGAGCGCACTCTTCTTACGAAAGTTAAAGGCGAGGTATCACCAGCAACTACAGTAGGTAATAATCTATTTATAATCAAACTATTTGTGTTTGGCGCATAATAAAATTGTTGAAAATCACCAGAAATAGAAGATTGTGCAGCATTGACGCTTCTTTGAAGATCACTAACCATTTGGTTCAAATCGGCAGAACCAAATCCTCTACCTGTGGCGAATCTTCCTCTTGTTCTAAAATCTTGGAAAGAATAGCCACCTAAAATGTCTATCTTAGAATTTCCAAAGTCTTTCTTATAATTTAAAGTAACTTCTAAAAGTTTACTTTCTCTCTCTAAGGTATTGAAAGTACCGAACCCGATACCTGAAATACCATTTAAGTTGATAACTCGAGAAGAAAGAACTGAATTATTCTCACCTTCTGATTCATCATAACCTATATTAACTTTAGCACTTAATTCATCATTAAATGCATAATCTGCAGAAGCATTCAATAGAACTCTATTGGTGTTTGTTCTAATTTGGCTATTCGCCAGGTAGTTAGCTGGTGATAGTAAACCACCTTGCGCGCCAAAACTTGCACTTGTTGGCCAAGTAGGGTTAGCTGAATAAGCCGCACCTAAAATATCACCTCTAAAACCTGCTGTACCAGCCAGAGGAGCAGTTTCATCATTTACTCTTGAAATAGTAGCTGACACACCAACTTGTAATTTATCATCTAAAAAACGGTGGCGCCAATTTACTCTACCCGTTATTCTTTCTAAATCTGTTTTTTGAACAACACCAAATTGCTTACTGTAACCAAAAGTGGCTCTAATATTTCCTTTTCCATAGTTATTGGCATAGGATAAATTGTTGTTAGAAGAGGCAGCTGTTCTTGTAATAAAATCTTGCCAATCTGTATCGAAGCCAAAATCAGTGGTTGCCAAATTTGCATTCGGGTTGAACTGAAATACGGCATCAACAAATTCATCTCTATTCAATAAGTCATACTCATTAGCAGGAGAAGCAACACTAAGATTCGTTGAGAATTCAAACACACCACCTTGTGCAGCTTTACCACTTTTCGTGGTAATAATAACAACCCCATTAGCACCTCTAGAACCATAAATTGCAGTTGCAGAGGCATCCTTTAAAATACTAATACTTTCTATATCAGAGGGGTTTAAGAAATTTAATGGATTTCTTACAGCTGTACCTCCATTTCCAGAATCGCCTCCTGGAGATGTGCTTTCGCCTGAGAGCGGAACACCATCAACAACAAAAAGTGGATTATTACTTGCTCTTACTGAGTTAGATCCACGAATGTTAATAGAAATACCAGCTCCTGGCTCACCACTCGTTTGTTGAATGTTAACACCTGCAGTTTTACCTTGAATCAATTGTTCAGGCGAGGCAATAACACCGCCGTTGAAATCTTCGGCAGTTACTGCAGTTACCGAACCAGTGGCATCTTTAACAGTTGTAGTACCATAACCAATAACGATTACCTCTTCGAGGGCTTCTGCGTCTTCTTCCATGGTTACATTAACAGTTGATTGCCCGTTAACGGCCATTTCTTTGGTTAGATAGCCAACATAGCTAAATACCAAAGTGGCATCGCTATCAGCACTAATGGTATAATTACCATCAAAATCAGTTTGGGTACCCGTTGTAGTTCCTTTTACAAGAACATTGGCACCAGGTAACGGTCCGTTGGCATCAGATACCGTGCCAGTTACCTCCTGTGCTTGCATATAACCAAAGCATAGAAATGCCCCAGTCATAATCAAACTTTTAAGTAGCGTAATTTTCATAAATAGTTAATTTAAATTGAGTTAATTCAAAGTTTAGAGCCTAAAAATATGTAAAAAAATTGTTAAAATCTAAGAAAAAGAGTCTAGAAAAATACGAAAACGGTTTCGTAGAAATAGCTTTATGAAGTAATAATTTAGCAATATTT